>JAFNGP010000055.1 GCA_017885175.1 bacterium | reverse complement strand
TCGCCTTTTCGAGAAGCTCGTCCATGTCGTCGCGCTGGGAGCATTTCCCCGGGGTCTTCATCCAGCATGTGTAGCAGGCGATGCAGGGCGCTATCGTCTTCTTCGCGAGGAAGACGTTTTCCGTTTCGGCTCCGGCCGAGCGCGCTCCCGCGAGGAACGCCTCCACCATGACGTGCGTGTTGCCGCGCTCCGCCTTGGGGCTTCCGTTGAACGCCGTTATCTTCATGCTGCGCGTCCCCTTTCGAGCCATACCGCCCAATCGTTCCGGCCGTTCCGTCTCGCCGCGTCGGCCGCCTTATCCCACGCGTACGGAAGAATCACTTCTTCGATCGACCACCGGCCGCCTGCTTTCGACAAGACGGCGTACCGGGCGTGCGGACTTCCGCATTCCATCATATGCGGCTCCGGAGCATCGTCCGTATAGGCCTGCAACCCGACGCTGCCGGGATTGACTATCAAGCGCCCATCGTTCAGATGCACGGCGCGGGGAATATGGCTGTGTCCGCACAGCACGACCGGCTGCGCCACCGACGCGAGCTGCGCCCGGATCGCGTCGGCGTCGTTGAGCGTGCCGCCCCGCGCAGACGCGCGCTCGAGCAGATAGGTCTCGTCCGATGCCGGAGTGCCGTGACAGAGAAAGAGCTCCTTCCCCGCCACCGCCGTGGTCGGCTGCGCCGCGAGCCAGTCGACGCTCTCCCGCGCGAGCCTTTTCCTGACGCGTTCGACCGCGGCCGGCGCCGAGGCGACCGCCTTTTCGAAAAGCAGCCTGTCCTCGTTTCCCGAAATGCCGATGAGGGGAAGGGCCATGAGACGTTCTGCGGTCGCCTGCGGCTCGAGAGGCCCGTACACCGTGTCCCCCAGATTGATGATATGCTTGAGCCCGCGACGGCCGATATCCTCCAGGACCGCTTCGAGCGCCCAGATATTGCCGTGGATATCGGACATCACCGCGTATCGATCCATATCGGTTCTCCTGCGCCCACGGCCGTATGGCCGATCGATCCCGAGGTCACAAGCGCGCTATCGGGAAGGTCGCCAGTCTCTTTTCCGCTATCAAAGCGTCGATGCGCGCGTCCTTCTCGAGATACAACACGGTGATCCGGTGCCGGGCATCGAGTGGAATCTCCAGGATCTTCGCCTCGGCCGGCACCTGATCGGCGCTGACGTTCTGGACCATGAACATTTCCTTGAGATCGGCGATCGAGTACAGAGTCGATCCGCGTTCCGTATCGATAGTCTCGACGAGCGGATGGCCTATCACCAAGTTCACGCCGCGCTCGACGAGATATGCAAGCGTCGCCGCGCGCCGGTGCCCCGCCCGCGGGCCGATGATCGCGCCGTTTCGGGCCACCCATGCGTCGTTCATCCCGAGCATGTCGACCGCCGGGAGCTTCGAATAGTACGGAATCGCTCCGGCAGCCGTCGTCGCTATCGTCACGCCTCCCTCGGGAAAGAGCTCGCCGAGAACCTTTCCGGCGAGCTCCCAACGCCCGCTCTCGCCGGTGATATAATCCCGCAGCTTCGGAACCGACTCGACGCCCGGGGTGCCGCGAAACGTGACGGCATGAAAGAGAGAACAGAGCAACATCATCGTCACGAGCGCGGCCTGCACCCTCCAGCCCTGAAGGGCTCGCAGCGTCGCCGACACCAGAATGAATACGAAGGGGAGAACGGGCACGATGAATCTGAACTCCATGAAATCCCCGCCGACCCTCATTATATAGAGAAACCACAGTGCGCAGATGCATGCGAGCAGGCGCATCCCGACTCGGGCAAGAACGTCTTTGAACATAAAAAGAAATATGAAGCCGAGGGGCAACAGGCAGTACGACAGGAAGAACTCGAAGAGATAGAGAACTCCTCCCTTCAGAATGTCGAGAGAGAACATCGCTCCCTTGGCGTAGTAGGAGTTCGGAAGCCAGCTTCCGTAGTATGCGTGTTTCCAGAGAAGCCACGATCCGACGACAAGAAGCGCCGGAAGCACGAGAGCCGCTCCCGCCGCGGCGCGGCGATTCCCGGCGGACGGGCGCCCGGCAAAATTCATCAAGAGATAGGCGAATAGAACGAGGACCGGAATCGCGGAGTCGAGCCGCGTGAGAAGCGCTGCGGCGCACAGGACCGAGAGAGCGGCGGAGCGCCGGACGCTCCAGCGATCCCGCTCCGCAATCGAGAAAGCGAGAGAGACGCTCGCCACGATCAGGAACGTCTGCATCTGGGTTTCGAGGCCGCTCGTCGCGAACGCGCTGAAGGTGTAGTTCGTCCCGAGAAGCGCCGCGGTCAGGAGCGCGGCGCGGCGGGATTGCAGCAGGCGGGCCGATAACCGGTACGTGGCGAGCAGCGTCAAGAGCGCGAATAGCAGCCCGAGAACTTTCGATGCCGCCACGGGATCGACGCCCGCCGCTATCGCGGCCGCCATGACAAGCGCCCAGAGAAAGTTCGTGTACCCTTCTATCCTCTCGCCCGTGCCGGGATTCCACGCGAGCTCGCCCGTCTCGACGAGGTTCCGCGCGTATCGAAACGAGATGAAGGCGTCATCCGTCACGAACGAATTCGCGATCGCGAAAAGCATGACGGCGAGAATGACGATCGCGGCGGCTGGTTTTCCGTCCGCGGCCGGCTGAAGCAGACTCGATATGCTGGCATATTTCATGTTTGATCGTACCCGTCCCGCGGCGGGGCAGTCCATCGAGTCCCTGCGATCCCTACCCGACCTTGCCGTCCCCGTCGATATCGGTCTTGTTGATCTCCTCGAGCTTCTTTACCAGATTCCGCAGCGTGTTCTGCGTCGCCGCAACCTGATCCTCGAGGAACTTGACGCGATCCTCCACCGAATCCGATTTCCGCTTCTGCCCGTACATCAAGCCCGTCTGCACGATTTCCCACAGAATGCCCATTCCATTCCTCCGTTCGCACGTTGCCCGCGCGGCGCATGCCGGCGCGGCGAGCCGCACTCGATTATCGATCAGTCGAGGCGTCGCATTATACCACAAAGTCCCGTCTGCCGGGCACGCCGGTTCCTAGACAACGCCAAGGCTTCGCACGCCCGTTACCAGCAGGTAAAGCCCGAGGCCCGCCAGAGCGAGCGCGGAGATCGCCAGGAGCGCGCGCTGACCGCGGGACCCGAGGAAGCGGACCGTGCCGATCAGAAAGATGAACAGCGCGAGCATCGCGACCATGGTGCCGTAGAAGGCGCCAACGAGCGCGACGGCGTGCGACGGTCGTTCGTGCCAGGCGACGATGGCCGAGGGGCCGAGCACGAATGCCCAGCCGAGATACGGATTGGGGTTCAGCAGGTTGACCAGAACCGCATCGAGGAGCGTTCGCGGCGCCGAGCGGTGCTTGTCGGGCGCGGCCGGGCGGCGCCACTGGCGCAGGGCGACAGAGGCGAAGTAGAGAAGAAGGGCTCCTCCGCTCGCGCGCAGAAGATGCTGCACAACAGGGGAAAGCTGGCCGAGCACGAACAGAACGAGAACGGCGATCGGCACGTCGCCGATCGGCGGAGCCAGGCACGCGGGAAGAGTGCGTTTCCACCCCGTCGCCGCGACGCGAGAGACAAGGAATGCCTGCAGCGGCCCCGGTTGAATTGCCGCCGCGAATGCGAAGCTGCCGCCGATGAGAAGATTTTCGAACACGCTCCGATGAACCGCCTATTTCGATTCTCAAGCCGGTATGTGGGAGCGGACCGTCTCGGACGCGTCATCGACCGTAGACGCCGCCGACGAGACGATACCCGAACTGGTAGGTCGAAGGCCCCAGCACAATGCCGCCCGCGAGCGCATGCGCGCCTTCGAATCTCCAGGACGACCGCTCCGCGCATTCCCGAATGCGATGCCCGGCAAAGGCCACGCGAACGACCGTGGTCATCGAAGACGACGCGGGCGGGAAAAAGACCTGCATGCCTCTGGATTGCTCTCCCCCCTCGACGGGACCGGTCGGCGTGCACTCGGCGGCGACTTTCAGCCCATCGACGGCCAGGGATCCCCGCCATCCGCCGCCGGGATCACCGCGAAGCCTGACATCGCCGTACGTCGCGTAGTAGCCCTTGCCGCGCATGTAGAGTACAAAGAGGCTGTCGGGCATCCAGAACTCCAGCGTCAGGAGAGGCACTCCCGGTCCGAGATCCGCCGTCGAATCCGACGGCGCGACGCGAGCCAGCCATAGCGCCGCGGCGCCATGCTCGGGCCAAACCGGAGCGCGGCCGTCGATGTCGCATACTCCCATTCGAACGATCTCGAGAAACGAGATGCCCCATCCATCGTGCGACGGATCGTCGGCCAGGTGCCCCTTCGCCCACTGCAGGCCCTGATCCGCCAGTTCTCCGACCGTGATGAACCGCAGCGTCGCCGGAAGGCGATCCTTCACCGTGGCGGGATCGAACAAGACGTAGGCGACGAGCTCGTCAGGTCGTTCCACCGTCCAGCGGGTTTCGGTCCCATCGGGAAGCGTGGGGACTTGAGCTGAAACGGCCCTGGCCATGAGAGCGGCGGCCAGAAGCGCTATCCACATATGAATCTTCATTCCGTTTTACGATCCGATCGAGCGCGCCGTGTCAGGCGCCAGCCGGAAATCCTTCTTCGACATCAGCGCGTCCGCGGCGTAGCGTTGATAATTACCGGCAGCTTTCCTTTCCACTCATCCCACGTCTTCGAGCTCGTAGCCAGCTCGCACATGAAGTGCGCNNCCCACTGCACGAACGCATCGTTCATCCCCACGTCGCGCCAGAGAAAGTCCGCGGCTCGTTGGCTGTCCCCGGTTGGAGGAACGACGCCGCGGAGAATCCATACGACCGCCTTGTCGAACATCCCGCGGCGCGTGTCGAGACCCCCCGGGCGATTCACCGAGACGCTGCTCATGAGAATGAACCTGACCGGCTTTGCGGGCTGCAGCGTCTCGATCGCCCGGCACAGCCTCGTTGCGGCCCGCGTGACGAGGTCGCGCGGCGGCCCGAAGATGCCCTTGAAGTCGGGAACGTGGCCGAGGCACGAGATGACGGCGTCGCAGCCGCGGACCTGGCGGAGGAGATCGTCATCGTCGAGAGACAGGAGATCGGCCTCGACCACCGTCAGGTTGGGGTTGTCCGCGGCACCCGCCGGGAGCTTCCCGGCTGATCGCACGACGACGCGCACACTGGCGCCGCCGCCGAGAAGCTGCGTCAAGACGCGCCGGCCGGTGCGTCCGGTGCCGCCGACGAGAAGGACGGTCTGCTGCGTGGACATTGTAGAGCCTCCTCATAATACCGTTGTGGCCCTCGGTGACGGGCATGTTGGCCGTCGCCACCGTCGGCGTCACCGCCGGGACTAGCGCATCGTTAGATAGCCCTACCCTTTTCTTCCTACCCTGTTCACAATCGGCAAAACGATGCCCAGGATGATTGCGAGGCGAAATGAAGTCGCCCAGTCAATGCCGGCACCGCCATGAGCCGCCAGACTCCAAAGCATCGTCACCATTATCGTAACAACAAGCGCAACGACGAATGTGATCGCGAAATCCACAAACCAACCTCGGTTCTTCATCCATCAACCTCCCATTGGCATCGGTACAACTTACCACAAATCAACATACTGCATCAAGGCCCGCCGAAACCGGGGCGCAACAAGCTGCGATCGGTTGCAAGGATACGCAATAACACCCGCAAGCGGAATCGGCACAGATGATGCGAGTGGATACCAGGAAATGGAACGACACTCGAAAATTACTTCAATCCCGCGCTCCGCCTTGACTTGAATCCGAAGTCCCTGTATTAATTAAGGGTGGTGCGCGCGCTTGGAACGATTATGAACGGGAAAACGCTTTGCGTCGTTATCGCATGCGTCCTCTTCGCTTTTGCGGCGTCGAGCTGCTGGGATACGAACAATCCGATCCGCGCGGGCCAGAACGGGCCGAGCGTGCCTGCCAGACCGGGGCACAACGTAAATCTCGGCGGCCACCTCCACGCGCCGAACTATTGCCTGCCTCTCCAGTATTGCACCGCGTGCCACGGCGACAGCCTTCAGGGCGGTCCCGTCGGACAGCCTTCCTGCACGAAATGCCACGTGGCTCACTGGAACGAACCGACCT
>JAFNGP010000054.1 GCA_017885175.1 bacterium | reverse complement strand
TATGCTCTGTTGAATCTCTTTCCCTCGACCGTCGTGCAGTCCTTGCCGTTGAAGAAGCGATAGTCGGCGAACTTCTTGTCGCCGGAGTCGACGATCTTGTAGTTCGGCATCCCGGAGAAATACGGCGTGTCCTTCGCTTTCACCTCGGTCTCCTCATCCTGCGCCGCGGCCGGCGCACAGAGGAGTCCCAGGAGCAGCGTGATCGACAGAACCGCGGTCAGTTTCAAAGTACCCATGATCCTTTCCTCCGTTTTGGTTTCGCGGCCGCCTTACTTTCCCGACAATTCCAGAAGCGCGTCGAGGATAGGGGCGAGCTCCGCCTCGTGGCGCTTGTAAACGAGCACGTTCGCCTTCCGCGCCGCAAAATCGGCGGCGATCGAGGCGATCTCCGCCTTCACTTCCGGAGGCGCGTCGGGCGGGATATCGAACTCCAACGCCGAGGGATTGTCCGCGTCCATTCGCGCGAGGAGGAGCGCGTTCCTCACGCGCTCATAATCGGGGTCGGGCTTCTCCGCGGCGTCGGGAACGCCCGAGGGCTCTTCGCCCGCGGCGAGCGCCGCATCCGCTCCCGATTCGCCCGCGAGCGAGATCTCGACGAGCGGTCCGGTGGGGAGCGCGGAGCAGGCGTGGGGATTGGGGAGAGGAAGCAAGCCGCAGTAGGCGTTCGCCTCCCAGATCGTCACGGAAACGCGTCCGTCCGGCGAGCCGAGAAACGTGACGGTGATCGGGCGGTTCGCCTCAATCTCGACAAACCCGCGGTCGCGGTAGAACGAGAGCATTCCGGCCACGAAGTCGTGTGTCGCCTGCGCCGTCGCGCTTCGTTTACCGGTCTCCTCCTCCCCGCGCCGGGTGTTGAACTGGTCGCGGGCGGCATCGTCTCCCGAGGCCGCGCGGCGCAGGAGGTCGCGATATGGCGATTCCTTCCCGAATGTGAACACCGCCGTCGGCCCCGCCCTTTCCCCGGTGATGGCGCGGGAGCATTCAGCGCTGTAGGCGGCGCCGTCCGGGATCAGCACCTGGTCCGATTGTCCGCGCAGCCATTCGAGTATGTCCTTTCTTCCCTCCAGGAGATCAGCCTGGAGCTTCGCACTCTCCTCGATCGCCGATACCATGGCAGTGTTGGCTTCGCGTGCCTCGCTCACGGTCTTCGTGAACGCGGCCGCCTCGGCGCGGAGGCGCGGGAGGTAACGTTCGACGTCGGCGTCCGTGAGCGGGCGCTGGGGCGCCTGCGCGAACACGGAGGACGAAGCGACGAGCGCGAAGCAGCCGACCGCGAGCCATCGTCTGCGGCAGTTCTTCGAGAGATCCAAGAGCTTCATAGCGACCATCTCCTCATCGTTTCNNGAAGCCCTTCTCGCCCGGAGTATCGAGAGCTGTCTCGATGGCGCTTCTTGTTTGTGTCATCCCGGCGGAATCGGCCTGGAAGCTCTTCAGCTCGTTCTCATAGTTCTCCGCACATGCCTGGAGGAGTCCGAGGCTCGCGGCTATCGCGGCGAGGCCATTCTTCTCGCTTTTCCACGTGGCGGCCGAAGCATCCTTGCAGCCGCAGTCGATCGGGAGGCCCGCGGTCCCGCCCCCTGGCTTAGCCGGCGGCTCCGGGGGCGGCGGGGGCTCGCCTCCGCCCGTCTTTCCGCCTCCAGGTTCGCCAGGCTCCGTGGGATTCGAGGGCTCGCCCGGCTTCGTCGGCGTCGGGGGCTCCCCTGGCGCGGGTTTGTCTCCGCCTTTCTTCCCCGTCGGCGGCTCTACCTTCGGCTTCGGCGTGGTCGGTTCCTTTTTGGGCGGCGGGCCGCCCTTGCTTCCTTCCTTGCATTTCTCGATCAGCTTGTTGATTTGATCGAGCTCCTTCGAGTAACCATCCTGTATCGGCTGCTCGCGCTCGATTGTTTCGGCGGCATCGAGCAGCACACCCGTGTGCTTCAAGAATTTCCCCACCGTATTCAGCTTGTCATAGGTGCTCACCGCCGCGATGCCCGCTGGACCGCCCAGCGCGATGACGGCGCCCTTGACCAGCGCCGCGTCGGACCCATCGCGGAACGTGCTCCAGACCGTGGTTCCCGCCGAGATCGCCTTGTGGGCGACTATCACGGCTTTCGTTGCGGTGGCGAGCTTCCCAGCACCCCCGGACACGGTTTCGACGGCTTCTATGGCGACATCAATGATGTCCTCGGCGATCTCGTCCGAGGCTTCATTGAACTCATGGCTCGAAATGGCCTCGTTGGCGCGGTGCGCGCTTTCATCGCGCTTCTTTCGTATTTCGTCGTAGCGCTTGTGCAGCTCGGCGATCATCTCGGGATCGCAGCGAGCCACCGTGAGCGTGATCACGGGCCCCGTCTTTTCGCCGCACTTCGTCTGCGCCTGAGCGGTCGTGGATCCCTCGTTCACGCCCTGAAGGAGCAGACTCGAGCCCATGTTCATGACGGTGGCGATGCCCCGGTCGGTCACCGCGAAGGTCAGGAGATCGCCATCCGGCGGGTCCTGAACCGTCGGCACCTCGGTCGGCGGTCTCGGATTGCCGTAGGCGTCATAAAGGTACAGAGTAGGGATCGCGGCGCCGCCGTTTACGCTCGTGAGCTGCACCACGCTCCCTGAGAGCGTGGCCTCGGCCTTCTTGCCGTTTGGCGCCTCGTACTCGACACGCACGCTCGCGTGCCCGAAGTCGCCCGCCTTCGCCTCCGCGCTGCTCTCCGTGCCCGACACGCCGAGCACGGATGAGGGCTCTCCGGTCCAGCGGTAGCGCCCGCCCGACGGGGTTCCCGTGGCCGTGAGCTGCTCCGAGCCCCCGGGGAGGAGATGCGCGCAGCCCGCGATCTCCA
>JAFNGP010000053.1 GCA_017885175.1 bacterium | reverse complement strand
GCCTCGATGCGCTCGCTCATATCGCGCAGAATTCCGGTGTATCCGACGGGATTGCCGGAGTCGTCGCGCAGGAGGTGGCCGTTCTCCTCGATCCACGTCGCCGCTCCCTGTTTGCTCACGACGCGGAACCGGCTCAGGGTCTCGCGCCCCGTCGCCATCGTCTCCTGGAAACCGCGGACCATCTCGGCCCGGTCGTCGGGATGGACGAACTCGCGCATATGGCGGGACGCCAATTCATCCGGCGTGTAGCCGAAGCGCGAGACCTGCGAGCTGATATACGTGAGGCGGAGCTCCGCGTCGATCTGGAAAATGACGTCGCTCGTGCTCTCTGCGATTCTGCGGTATTTTTCCTCGCTGATCCGGAGGGCCTCTTCCGTCCGCTTGCGGTCGGTGATGTTCCGGTAGATGGCGTATACGGCGACCTGTTCGCCGTTGATCACGATCGGGGAGGCGATCACGGACACGTCGATGATCGAACCGTCTTTTCGCCGCCGCTGCGTCTCGAAGTCCATACGCTTGCCGCTCGCGACGTCGCTGGTGGCTTCGCTGGCGCGATCGCGGAGCTCGTCGGGCGCCACAAGCGCGTCGATGAGCTTTCCGAGCGCTTCGTGCCGCGAGAAGCCGAACAGCCG
This sequence comes from bacterium, assembly GCA_017885175.1. GTDB lineage: Bacteria > Krumholzibacteriota > Krumholzibacteriia > Krumholzibacteriales > Krumholzibacteriaceae > SSS58A. The sequence continues at coordinate 2,890 of JAFNGP010000053.1, read as the reverse complement.
CCGGAACTCGTCGTTGATCCGGAGCACATGGCCGTTGTTGTCGCAGACGACGATTCCCTCGCTGGCGGTCTCGATGAGCTGATCGAGGAAGGCTTTGTCGCGCTGCTCGCCCTTTTCGGCCCGCTTGCGCTCGGTGATGTCGATGCCGAAGGAGATCGCGCCGACGGTCTTTCCCTGCTCCTTGATTTCGTTGTTTTGCCATACGATGCATCGCTCTTCTCCCGATTTGGTGAGAATGGGATTCTCGACGTTCTTCGGCAGGCCGCCCGACGGCAGGCGCGAGAAGATCTCCCAAACGTCCGGGTAGCGATCCTTGGGACAGAGCGTTTCAAACCAGTTGCGATCTTTCAATTCTTCCAGGGAATACCCGGTGATCCTCTCGGCGGCTTCGTTGAAGACCTGAATCGATCCGTTCGCGTCCAGCACCACGACGAGCGCGTTGGCCGTTCGAATCAGATTCTCGGCGTAGTCCTTCGCTCGATGAAGCGCCTCTTCCATGCGCTTGCGCTCGGTGATGTCCTCGAACAGGACTCCGACGCAGTCGTCCGGCAAGGGAAAGGCCTTGAAGGCGAACCAGGAAGATCGGACGTTTGAGTTGTCGTAGTGGAATTCCTTGTTCTCGAACGGAATTCCGGTGCGGACGACGTCGGCGAACTGCCGGTGGATGCCGAGCTTTCCGAGGTCCGGAAATATCTCGTCGATCCTCCGGCCGAGTATCTTCTCCTCCGGGAGGCCGATGGTGGCGAGCGAGGCGGGATTCAAGGCCACGAGACGAAGGCTTTCGTCGGTATCGGGATCGTCGAGCCGGTATACGTACAGGCCGACCTGCATGCTCAGCACGATGTCGGAATATTGCTGCAATTGGCGTTCGTATTCTATCCGGGCCGTGACGTCGAGGTCCGTCCCTCGATACCCGAGCAGGTTTCCCGCGTCGTCCAGCACCGGGACGCCGCTCGTTTCCAGGATGACGAGCGAGCCGTCCTTGTGAACGTTCGGGTTGACGAGATTCCGGAACGGCTCCCTGCGCTCGAAGGCCGCCAGCGCCGCGTTCTTGAGCTCCTCCCGTATCGCGGGAGCGAAAAGGTCGTAGAAATGCATTTTCCCGACCAGCTCGTCCGGCGCGTATCCGAGGACCTGTTGCACCATGGGATTGCAGTAACGATACACGCCGTTCGCATTCACTTCCCAAATCCACTCGATCGCGTTCTCGGCGACCTGCCGGAATCGTTCGTCGCTTTCCCGCCGGGATTGCTCCGCGCGGGAGCGGTCGGTGACGTCGAGCATGTACTCGACGATGAAGATGAGATTTCCCTCGGAGCCGAGGATCGGATGGGCGTGCATCTCGTAGGTTCGGACGGCGCCGTTCGCATCCGCCCTCTTGTGCTCCCGGACCGCATGGGCGCGCGTGACGAGCGCCCTGTGCGCGGCGCAGTCGTCGCTCGCTTCGGTGGAAGATCCGGCGGCGGAGCGCGAGCAGCGATTCGCGCATTGCCAGAACGCGGCGTCGGCGCGGGCGGCTGCGTTGGCCGTGAGTTGCGTGAGATCGCACGCGTCGATGACGCACATCGGAATGCAGAGCGAATTGATGATCCGTGCGAACAGGGTGTTGTCGAGGAGCGGCGTGCCGGCGCCCGGCGCCTGATCCAGCATCAAATCCGATTTCATCAGATCGCCCTCGCGAATGAAAGTGATTCACATGAGCGGCGACGCCCGGTCGGACATCGCCCGCAATCTATTTGTTCGCAACGGGCATGCCGTTCGGATCGGGCCTGCGGGTACCGTGGGACTTTGAGACTACACGATCAGGGCGGCGCGTCGCCTCGTCGTGGGGGGCTGGGCCTTTAGTCCCACGCGAAGACGGAGGACTCGATCGCCGCATGGGAGGAAACGGGATGCGGACCTGTGCATATTGCATGAGAGGAGGCGATATGTGCGCGGCGGTTATCGAGGCGAGGGGAAGCACCGTCAAGGCGCTTCCCCTCGAGATGCCGCGGCGGCGTTCGAGCCGCTACCTGAGGAGGAGGATCTTCTTCGTGGCGAATTTCTTGTCCGCGGCGATCCGGGAGAAATAGACCCCCGAAGCGACACGCGCGCCCGATTCGTTCGCGCCGTTCCAGATAATGGAGTGCGAGCCCCCGGCGAGCGTCCCGTCGACGAGCGTCCGTACCAGCCTGCCCTGCGCGTCGTAGATCGCGAGGGTCGCGTGCCGGGAGGAGGCGAGGGAAAAGGTGATCGTCGCCGCGGGATTGAAGGGATTCGGATGGCACGAGAGCTCGAAGCCCTCATACGTCGGGAGGCCCGGAACCGGTTCGTCCGATCCGTCGTCGCCCACGTCCGTTCTCGCCGACCAGCCGGCCAGCACGGCCATCATCCACCACGCGGCGCGCCCCTTCTGCTCGCAGCTCGCGTACGACGTGTGCTCGGCGTCGTTGCCGGCGAGATTCGGATGCTCGACGGGCACCGTGACGCCGTTGTACTCGTAGGTCGAATGCTCCCACTGCTGCGTCGCCGGATTGAACCACGACGAATCGAGGTCCTCGAAATCGTAGAGGACCTTGTTGTTCGCGACGCAGAAATCGCGGATCTGCTTGTTGCGCAGGGCTCTGTTATATCCGTACGCGCCGCTCTCCTGGCCGTTGCCGGTGAAGTACACGAACGTGACGTCCGGGAACTCGCTCTCGAGCGTCTGCATCGCCGTCAGATAATCCTGAACGTAGCTCGCCGAGGCGGCGTTGAGCTCGCTGCACCAGGACATGGCGGAGATGTTCAGCGCGGGCGTCCCGGCGAGAATGCTCCGGGTGATATCGATCCCCGAGCCTCTCCAGTAGCTGTCGGCCGTGACCGCGTCGGTGTAGATGCACAGCGTGCCGGGCTCGACGGGGAGCGAGCC
>JAFNGP010000052.1 GCA_017885175.1 bacterium | reverse complement strand
TCGATTATGTCGGGGTCGGCCCGGTCTTCCCGTCGCCGACAAAACCGGAGGCGAAGGCGGTCGGCGTCGAATTCGTGAGGAGCGTGCGCGGCGGAACGGAGCTCCCGCTCGTCGCCGTCGGCGGGATCACGGCAAAGAACGCTCTCGAGGTGATCGACGCGGGGGCCGACGGGATCGCGGCCGTTTCGGCCCTCTGTGCGGGAGACGTCGGGAAAAACTGCTTTACCTTGAAGAAAATCATTGCTACAAGATTGCGGTAAGGAAAGGGCGGCCCGGGGGACGCGCGAGCGCCTCGTCGCGTCGCGCGCGAGATGGGGCTTCCGATAGGGGGACCACGTCGACCCGGGTCGAGGATTTCAATGAGGATAACGAAAGGCGTACTGCTCGTCATATTGGCCGTGTTTCTCGGCGTGGCTCTCGCGTCGCATCAGAAGGAGGACGTCGCCGCGCCTTGGGACGACTGGGGCGCGTTCTGGCAGGCGAAGAATCTGTGCGGGCCGATCGGCGCGGGAGTCGCGGGATCGCTCCATTTTCTCTTCGGCCCCGCGCTGTCATGGTTCTGGCCGCTCTTTGTCGGGCTGTTCGCCCTTCTCGCGTTCAAGGACATCGAGGCGCGGAGGCACGTGCGACGCATCGTGTGTTCGATCGCGCTGTTTGTCGTCCTTGCCGGAATCGTAACCGTTTTCGGAGGCCGCGGAGCCGCCGGGCTCGCGGGCGTGAAGACGCTCGGTTTTCTCAGGCTTCTCTCGGGCCGGGTAGGGTCGGTTCTCATTCTGGCCGCCCTGTTCCTCATCCTGTCATTTCTCCTGTTTCCGGGGGCGGTCGAGGCGCTGCTATCGAGGATCAAGGATATACGCCTTCCGCGGCTCGCGCTTCCGAAGCCGAACAGGAGCGAAGGGAAGCCGAAGCGTCCGAGGCAGAAGAAGGACAAAACGGAAAGGGAAGTCCCCGAGATTCCCGTGATCGTCGAGGACGAAACGGAGGAGAAGCGGATCGCGAGACCTCCGAAGATAACCGTTCCCGAGCTTCCCCTCGCGAAGGGGGACGACGCGCGCCTTCTGGACGCGGACGAGGTGCCGGCGCCGCCACCCGCGGCGGCGGGAGACATGCCGCTGCCCGAGCTCTCCCTCCTCGACGATTACGAGGCGCGGGGAGTGTCGTACAGCACGGAGGATCTCATCGCGCGGAGCGACGTCATCCAGAAGAAGCTCAAGGATTACGGGCTCGACGGAAAGATCCAGGAGGTGCGTCCGGGCCCCGTCGTGACGACGTTCGAGTTCGTCCCCGCGGCGGGGGTCAAGGTGAGCCAGATCGCGAGCCGCACGGACGACATCTCGCTCGCGCTCGCGGCGCGCTCCATTCGCATCCAGGCGCCGATCCCGGGGCGCGGCGCGGTCGGCATCGAGGTGCCCAATCCGGAGCCGAGCATCGTCTCTCTCAAGGAGCTTCTCGAGCACTACCCCTCCGACAAGGACGGGCTCATAGTGCCCCTCGGGAAGACCGTCACGGGCGAGCCGTTCTTCGCCGATATATCCGATATGCCGCACCTTCTCATCGCGGGCGCGACGGGAAGCGGNNTCCCAAGCGTCTCGAGCTCATCGCGTACAACGATATCCCGCATCTCCTCCATCCGGTGATCACGGAGTCGAAGCGCGTGCTCAAGGTCCTCCAGTGGCTCACGGTGGAGATGGACCGCCGGTACAAGCTGCTCGCCTCCGTCGGCGTCAAGAATATCCAGGGTTTCAACCGCAAGGTCGCCGAGGAGGAGCTCGTGCATCCCGAAACGCAAGAGCGGCTCTCCCGACTTCCGTACTACGTGACGATCATCGACGAGCTCGCCGACATCATGGTCACGATGGGAAACGAGATCTATCCGCCGATAACGCGCCTCTCGCAGATGGCCCGGGCCGTGGGAATCCACCTCGTCTTCGCGACGCAGCGGCCGTCGGTCGACGTCGTCACAGGGCTGATCAAGGCGAATTTCCCGTGCCGGCTCGCGTTCCAGGTGACGTCAAAGACCGACTCGCGCACGATCCTCGACGCGAACGGCGCCGAGAAGCTTCTCGGAAACGGGGACATGCTCTTTCTGCCCAAGAACCTTCCGCACCCCATCCGGCTCCAGGGCGCGTTCATTTCGGAGCACGAATCGGAGCGCGTGGCCACGTACTGGAGGAAGTTCGCGGCCGCCGAGGAGGCGCTCGATCTCACGGACGAGGCTCCCGTGGCGGGGGATGACGACGCCCCGATCGACGACGAACTCTTCCAGAAGGCGAAGGAGCTCGTCGTGATGCATCAGCAGGGCTCGATTTCCCTTCTCCAGCGGCGTCTCCGCGTCGGCTATGCGCGCGCCGCCCGCCTCATCGACATGCTCGAGCAGGCGGGGGTCGTGGGCCCGTTCGAGGGGAGCAAGGCGCGGCGGGTCCTCGTGAGCCGCGAGAGTTACGATGGAAGCTGAAACGCCGATTCTCCCCGGAACCTATTCCTTCTTCAATCTCGGATGCCCGAAGAATCTCGTCGACGCCGAGAGGGTCGCCGCCCGGCTCGAGCAGTCGGGATGGCGGGAAGCGCCTTCGCCCGGCGAAGCCGCTCTGCTCGTCGTCACGACGTGCGCCTTCATCGCGAGCGCGATGGAGGAATCGGTCGAGGAGATACTGCGCGTCGGCGCCGCGAAGAGAAAGGGACAGGTTCTCGCGGTGCTCGGATGCCTCGTATCGCGCGAGGCGCTCTCTCTCCGCAAGCTTCTACCCGAGGTGGACCTGTTCTGCGACGTGAACGAGATGCCGCTCCTCGCGGAGAGGATCGCTGCCGGAGCGGCAGGAACGGAACGGGCCCTTCCGGCGAGCGCTCTCGCGGCGCCCGCGAAGGGGCCGCGCCGCGGATACTCGATTCCCGGGCGGCGGCTCTTCACGCCCCCGCATCTCGCCTACCTCAAGATTTCGGACGGCTGCGCGAACCGGTGCAGCTATTGCACGATTCCATCGATCAGGGGGGACCTCGCGAGCAGGCCGCGGGAAGAGATACTCGCCGAGGCGGCGGATCTCGCGGCGTCGGGCGTCAAGGAGCTCGCCGTCGTGGCCCAGGATACGACCTCGTACGGAACGGACCGGGGCCGGAGCGGGAACCTGTACGATCTCCTCGAGGAGCTCGCGGACGGGGCGCGGTTCGATTGGATTCGTCTCATGTATCTCCATCCCGCGCACATAGATGTCGGGCGGCTCGTTCCGCTCATCAAGGGGGGGGCGATCACCCCGTATCTCGACATTCCGATCCAGCACGTTTCAAATCCGATTCTCGAGCGAATGGGGCGCGGATACGCGAGAAAGGATCTCGATTCGCTTTTCGACGTTCTGCGTTCGTCGATCGACGATCTCGTTCTGCGGACGACCGTGATGACCGGTTTTCCCGGAGAGACGGATGCTCACTTCAGGGAGCTCGCCGGTTTTCTCGAGGACGTCGCCTTCGATCATGTCGGCGTTTTCGCCTATTCGCCCGAGGCCGGAACGAAGGCGCGCACGCTCGCCGGCAAGGTCCCCGAGAGCGTTGCGCTCGCCCGGAAGGAAGAACTGCTCGATATCCAGATGGACATCTCCCAGGAGCGCCTGACCGCCCGGCTCGGGAGCGAAATGAGGATTCTCATCGATTCGCGCATCCCTCCCGACGAGCGCCCGCACCCGAATATCGAGTGGGAGGGAAGATTTTACGGACAGGCCTATGAGATCGACGGAGTCACGTACGTGAAGGGAAGCGTTCGCGCGAGCGGGGTTTTCGTCCGCGCGCGGATCGTCGAGGCGCAGGCCTACGATCTCATCGCCGAGGTCGTTCACGCCTAGGAGCGTTCGTCGCCCGGAGCAGCCGCGACGGCGCGATGCTGAGGAATTCATTTGACTTTTTTGCGCAATAGCGGATGATTATTACGGTTAGATGTATCGGGGGGCGAGCGGGTGCCGCATCGCCCGAGAGGTAACCCCGCGCGGAGGTGCTATCCGGTGGCCAATTTCATTCGTGATAAGGGATTCGTGAAGACCGTATGCTTTATTTGCCTCATCGCCGTTCTCGGCATCGATCCCCTATTAGCCGTCGCGGAGAAACCCCTGGGGGGAATTCCAACGAATTTCGAAATCATCGAGAAGATTTCCACGGAAACGGTGCAGGAAATCATCTCCGGGATAGGAACGCTCCGGCCGGAGGACGTCGTTCTTCTGAATAAAGCGAAGACCGCGGGCACCGTCGATTTTGTGCTCGAGAACGCCTTCGTCAGGGAGATGCGCGCCGCGGGAATCAGGCTTGCGATCGAGGCGCCGAAGAAGGATGAAGCGGTCGCCGCGAGCGGGAACTACCGCCTTTCATACCAGATCGTACGGCTGTCCCTTTCGTACCCGCGGATCTCGAGAACGTGGTGGCTGGGCTCGAAACACGTCGCGCGCGCCGCTCAGGCGGACGTATTCGTCCAGTTCATCGATCTCGCGACGGGCGATATCGCGTGGGTCAAGGAGATCCACAAAGAATACAACGATACGATCGATTACTCCAAGCTCAAGCTGGTCGAAGAAGCGCAATATGATTTCACGAGGCCCTCGCGGAGCGAATTCAGGATGACGAAGCTTCTCGAGCCGCTCGTCGAGGGCGGGATCGTGGTCGGTCTCGTGTAACTCTTATACTCCAATCAGAGCAGCAAATAGGGCGCTTTCACGAAGGATAGT
>JAFNGP010000051.1 GCA_017885175.1 bacterium | reverse complement strand
CGAAGGTCTGGCTCGCGGCGGCGGGACAGATATTCTTCACGCTGAGCGTCGGCTTCGGCGCCATACAGGCGTACGCGAGCTATCTCCGGAAAAACGACGACGTGGCGCTTGCGGGCATCGCCACGGTGAGCACGAACGAGTTCTGCGAGGTCATCTGCGGCGGAACGATCGCGATCCCGATCGCGTGCGCGTTCTTCGGCGTCGCGGCGACACAGGCGATCGCGCAGGGAAGCTCGTTCAACCTCGCCTTCCAGTCGATGCCGATCGTCTTTCAGCACCTGCCCCTCGGAAATATTTTCGGATTCATGTGGTTTTTCCTCCTCTTCATCGCCGGGGTCACCTCCTCGGTCGCGCTGACGCTTCCCGCCGTCACGTTCTTCATGGACGAGCTGGGATGGACCAGGAAAAAAGCGGTGAACGTGATCTCGATCTTCACGTTCGCCGCGTCCAACCTCGTCATCTTCTATCTCGTCCACGGATTCATGGACGAGCTCGATTTCTGGGCGGGGACGTTCGGCGTGGTGCTGCTCGCGCTCATCGAGATCGTCGTCTTCTTCTGGGTGTTCGGCAAAGACAAGGCGTGGGAGGAGATCACGCGAGGCGCCGAGATGAAGGTGCCTCCCGTTTTCAAATTCATCATGAAGTACGTCACGCCGCTCTTCCTCGTCGCCATCCTCGCCTTCTGGGCGAAGACCGATATGATGAAGGTCCTGAGAATGGAGGCTGTTTCTCCCGAGAATCGTCCCTACGTATGGGGAGCGCGGGCTCTCATGCTCGCGATATTCGCGGGCTTCGCGATCCTCGTCGCGATCGCCTCGCGGAAGGGCGGATTGTCGAAGGAAAGGAACGCCGTATGACGACGAGCGGCTACATCTTCCTCGTCATCGGATGGGGGATCGTGCTCGGCCTCGTGACATTCGCGATGACGCGGCTCTTCCGGCGGAAGAAGGGATAACCGCTTCGTCGAGGCGCGTGCGCGCGGACGGATATCCGGCGGCGCCTCGTCAGGCGATGCCGAGCTTTGCTCCACGGCGAACGACGAGCTTGTCGCGCACGAGGCCCGGAAGGATCGTGTGGATCCGCGCGACGGGGAGCCCCGTCGCCTTCGCGAGCTCCGCCTCGCTCATTCCGCGCTCCGCGAGCGAGCGCACGATGCGGCCCCGCGCCTGCCTGTCCGATCCCTCGAACCTGGTCTGTTTCGCGTGATGCGCGCTTTTCCGGGAAGGATTGGCGTGGCTCTTCTTGAGCGTGACGCCGTAATCCATGAGCGCGTAGAACCACCGTCGCGGATTCTTCGCGTCGAGCGTCCGTTCGACGAGCGGAATAATCTCCGCGTCGGCGACCTTCTCTTTCCCCGGAAAGAAATGATGAATGTAAACGGCGCGGACGTTCGTCTCGATGAACGCGCGCGGCTCGTTGAACGCGAAATTCATGATCTCCGCCGCGGTCGCCTCTCCGATTCCCGGAAGGGCGCGGAGATCGTCGAAGCCGCGGGGCAGCCGGCCGCCGTAACGCGAAACGACGACGCGGGCCGTCTCTCTGAGATGGAGCGCCCGCCGGTTGTAACCGAGCCCGCTCCACGCGAGGAGAACGTCGCGCAGCGGCGCGCGGGCGAGGGATTCGAAATCGGGAAAACGCTCGATAAAGGGCTCGAATTTTTCTGCGACGCGCGCGACCTGCGTCTGCTGGAGCATGAACTCGGAGACGAGGATGCGGTACGGATTCTTCGTTTTCCGCCACGGCAGCTCGCGCCGTCCGTGCGCGCGGTAATGCGCGAGGATCGTCGTTTGGAATTTCTCGATCTCGCGGGGAGCGGGGGTTTTCATCTCTTGTTCAACCGTTCGCGCACCGCGGCGCTTTCGAGCTCGCGCAGCGCGTCCGCGGCGATCCATCGGGCGGATCTCGAATCGATCTTCCGTATTCGTTTCGCGGCGGCGATCGCGTCTCTGTTCAACGCGCGATTCCGTTTGCCGATCTGGCGGAGCGCCCAGTTGACCGCCTTCTTCACGAAGTTGCGCTCGTCCGCCGCCTCGCGTTCGATCAGCGGAAGAAAATTCCTGAAACGTCCGTCGGGAGCCTTCTTGTCGTGCACGGCGAGCGCCGCCATGAGAACGAAGCCCGCGCGTTTCACAAACTCTTGGGAGCGCGCGCTCCAGGCAGCCGCCTTCTCCCAGGCAAAAGGCGTTCGGTCGAAGAGATTGCCGCACACGCCGTCGCACACGTCCCACGAGTCGAAATCCTTGACCCAGCGTTCGAGCTGGGCCGCGGCGACCTCGGCCGGATCGTCCACGAGCCCCGCGAGGATCCGCGCCTCGTGGACGCCCGACGCCCAAAGCTCGAGAGCGAGCGCGTGATCGCGGCCGATTTCCTTCGCCATCGCGCGGAGGCGCGGAATCGAGACGCCGAGCGTGTTCTCCGGATTGATGCCGTACCGCGCCATGCCGGCGACGTTCGCGGGGTTGGCGAGCGATTCGAGCTCGGCGACGATCTCCGCACAGGTCGGCCGCCCGGCGCGCTTCTCCCCTCCGCGAGCTCGCGCGCGGACTAGCGCACGCCGAACCACTACCGCCTCCTCGCGAGCAGCCAGTAGAGGAAGAAAAGCGCTCCCGAGAACGGGTACAGCATGAATAACGGGCTCATCCCCATGTCGCCGGACACGGCATACTCCGACGCAATGAAAGCGAGGAATCCGCCGAGTATGAGTATCGCTCCGGCGAGCTCGCGCCACCATCCGACAACGAGCCCGGCACTCATGATGACAAACATAATCGCGGAAACAATCTCCCCCCGGGAAAACGTCCGCACGTCCGGCAGCCCTTCCCCGACAATCACCATGATAACGAGAATGAGAAGCCCGAAGGAGACCATCCGCGCTATCGATCGAACCAGATAGAACAGGCTGATTTTCGTGAATGGGGACAACGGCATGCCCTAGCCTCCTTCATCGATATAGAATACTTGAAAACCCTATCGATGACAATCACGGAAGGGACATTTCTCTCGTGACGCGCACGAGGCTCCCGAAAAATCTGATGACGGTCACAACTATAAGGAAGAGTATGAGCCCTCCTCCGACAATGCTCAGGTCGACTCCGGGGACCGTTTTGTACTCCGGTTTTATCGGACTGTTCCATATGACCCAGAGGATCAGCAACACGATCGTATTCTGGACGAGCGTGACCCACGCCGTATTGAAGAGGAACCGGATCCAGTACCCGATGATGTCGCACGCGAGAGCGGCGAGCAACAGTATCGAGAAGAACACGGACGCGGCGGGATTGAGGAGCGACTCGGGGCTGCTGCCGTTCGAGCTATAGAAGAACAGCGTGTGATACCGCGCGAATATATAGATGAATATCCCGAAGAACGCGACGAGCATCGCGAGCACCGCGAGCCTCGGCTTCTTGAGCCCCGATTCGCCCCGGCGCGCGAGCCTGACGCCGAACCAGGGCAGCCGCACGTCCCCCTTCCGCTGCGTCACGAGATAAAGGATCAGCGCGACGACGCCGAAATCGTACACGAGCGCCATGAACAGATAGGGAATCGCCCAGAACACGCTCATTTTCGGGATAAAGAAGAAAGGAATCGCGACGACGCTCGCCCGGAACGAGACCGCGAGAACGGTGAGGACGAAATGGATCGCGAAGAGCATCGCCGTATACCGGAACAGATGCTTCTTGAACGTGGGGGAGATGATCTCGTCCCCGTCCATGTACTTGGAGGCGACATCCCGGGGCCGTCCGTAAGCCGCGATCGTTCTGTCGAGCGACTCCGCCGTGACGCCTCCCGCTTCGCGCTCCGCCTTCTCGAGAATATGGCTCCTGATCTCCGCGAGTATCTCGTCCGCGCCCTGCCTGACCGCCAGGTAGTGGCTGATTTCCTTGAGGTACTTTTCGAGGTTCTCATGCATGGCGATTCGCCTCCTTCATCTTTTCCAGTATCTCGCTCTGCCCCGCCCAGATCGCGAGGGCCCGCTCGCGCACCAACATTCCCCCGTCGGTGATACGATAGTATTTTTTCGGTCTGTCCTCCCCCACGTCCCATTCGCTCTTTATCCAGCCGTTCTTCTCGAGACGCCTGAGGAGCGGGTAGAGCGTGCTCTCTTCGACGGCGTAGCCGGTCTGCTCGAAGAGCTTGATCATCCCGTAGCCGTACATCTTCCGCTCGAGCGCGACGAGAACGAGGACCTGGAGAAAGCCCCGGTTCAATTCCGTTTCAAAAGAGCCGAATTCCATGTCCATTATGCGGCACGCCTTCCAGGGAACCTGCCCGGCCTTCCCGGCCGTATCCGGCTATGGCCCCTGAATACTGTACGACTGCATTATACTGTATGTTGCACAGCATTGCAAGAAATTCCTGCGTTTAGCCGAGGTTTCTACACACATCGTATACGCTCCTCAATTAAATAGATTCCAGCCGGAAAAGCCACATTTTTGGCACTTCGCCGGATACGATGTGTGTAGAAACCTCGGCTAAACGCAGGAATTTCTTGCA
>JAFNGP010000050.1:3294-3519 GCA_017885175.1 bacterium | reverse complement strand
AAGAGCACGCCGTTCGCCGCCCAGCAGGCGGCCGCGACCGCCGCGCGCGAAGCGTTGGGGCTCGGGGTCAAGAAGGTCGAGGCGTGGGTGCGGGGTCCCGGCCCGGGGCGCGAGGCCGCGATCAGATCGCTCCGCGCGAGCGGACTCGAGGTTTCGGCGATCAAGGATTGCACGCCGGTGCCGCACAACGGATGCCGCGCGAAGAAGCGCAGAAGAATCTAGCGA
>JAFNGP010000050.1:0-3178 GCA_017885175.1 bacterium | reverse complement strand
TGCTCGAAGCGCAGTTCCGCAACTACTACTACCGTGCGGTGAAGATGAAAGGCGTCACGGGCGCGAACCTGCTGAAGCTCCTCGAGCAGCGGCTCGACAACATGGTCTTCCGCATGGGATTCACCCCGTCGCGCGAGACGGCGCGGCAGCTCGTTCTGCACAAGCATTTCGAGGTCAACGGACACGTCGTGGACCGGCCGTCCTTCCAGCTCAAGCCGGGAGACCGGGTAACGGTGCGCGAGAAGAGCAAGGATCTGCTCGTCGTCGAGGAGAGCCTGAAGAAATACGGAAGCCGGGGGACCGTTCCCTACATATCGGTCGACGTGAACAAGCGCGAGGGAGTCTATCTCGAAGCGCCGACACGCGAGATGATACCGGTTCCGATCGAGGAAAACATCATCGTGGAGCTCTACTCCAAGTAAGGGGACTTGGGTCGAGGGCCGTCGGGGGATTCCGCGGGGCGGGTCCGCCGGGGCGCCTTCGGCATGGTGAGCAGGCCGTGCAAGGAGGATTTGGCAGATGAAATGGCGTAACCTACTGATGCCGAAAGAGATTGTCGCGGATGCAGCCGCTCAGACACCGACGTTCGGGCGATTCAAGGTCGAACCGCTCGAGCGCGGATTCGGCAACACGATCGGCAATGCCCTTCGTCGCACGCTTCTTTCCTCGATCCAGGGAGCCGCGGTGACGGCGGTGAAGATAGCGAGCGTCCAGCACGAGTTCAGCACGATCAAGGGCGTGAAGGAAGACGTTACCGACATCGTCCTCAACCTCAAGCAGATGATCATGAGGATGCACGGGGACGAGCCGAAGTTCATCCATCTCGATATTACGAAGAAGGGCGAGGTCACGGCCGGCGAGATCACCGAGGATCCCGAGGTCGAGATTCTGAACAAGGACCTCGTGATCGCGACGTGCACGGAAAAGACGCATCTCAAGATGGACATCCTCGTCGGGCACGGGCGCGGATACGTCGCGTCCGAGCTGCACAATCTCGAGGATTTCGAGATCGGCCTCGTTCCGATGGATTCGAATTTCAGCCCGGTGCTGCACGTGAATTACATCGTGAAGAACACGCGCGTCGCCCAGCGGACCGACTACGATTCGCTCACGCTCGAGATCGCGACGAACGGGAGCGTGACGCCGGAGGACGCCCTCGGGTACGCGGCGAAGATCATCAAGGACCACATGCTGTTCTTCATCCGTTTCGAGGAGGAGCCGGCGGAGGAGATCGTGGAAGCGGTCGATCAGGAGATCGAGCGGTTGAAGGATCTTCTGAACCGGAGCGTCGACGAGCTCGAGCTTTCGGTCCGCTCGTCCAACTGCCTCAAAGCGGCGAATCTCCGCACGCTCGGCGAGCTCGTCCGCAAGACCGAGGGCGATATGCTCAAGTACCGCAACTTCGGCCGGAAGAGCCTCAAGGAGATCGTCGACATTCTCGAGGGCATGGGCCTCTCGCTCGGCATGGACATCGACGCGATCCTGCGCGGAGAGAAGAAGCTTGAAAAGAAACTCGACAGGATAGAGAAGAAGGAAAAAGAGGAGAAGGAATAATGCGGCACAGACGCGACGGGCGGAAACTCGGCATCACCGCTGAGCATAGAAAGGCGATGCTCGCCAACATGGTCGGCTCGCTCTTCAAGCACGAGCGGATCGAAACGACGACTCCGAAGGCGAAAGAGGCGCGCCGCCTCGCCGAGAAGCTCATAACGCACGCGCGGCGCGGCGATCTCGCCTCAAGGCGGCACGTCGCCCGNNCTGCAGAAGCTCTTCGCGGAAATCGCCCCGCGCTACATCGACCGGCCCGGCGGATACACGCGCATCATCAGGCTCGGCACGGTCCGCGTCGGGGACGGCGGCTCGAAGTCGATTCTCGAGCTCCTCAAGAAGGACGAGGAAGGGCGCAAGAAGAAGAAAACGTCGCGCAAGACCTACCACAAGCTCGACATGCCCGCCGCTCCCGCCGCCAAGGAAAAGCCGGTGAAGGCGGCGGAAACCGCTCCCGAGGGCGCCGCAGAGGCAGCGGCGCCGGCGGAAGGCGCGGCGCAGAGCGAGGCCCCGAAGGCCGAGGCCGCCCACGCGGCGAAGCCGAAAGCGCACAAGGCCGAGGGCGAGAAGAAGGCCAAGGCGAAGCCGGCGGACAAGCCCAAGGGGAAGAAAGAATAACCTCCCTGGCATCGGTATAGTGCAATCTTGGTCCTGACGAACGTAATTCTCCCCGTATTCTTCATCATTTTCCTGGGATTTCTCCTGAGAAAATTCGGAAAGGTCGACCTCAAGACCTTTTCGCGCGCCCAGCTCTACATCCTGTCGCCGGCGCTCGCGTTCATGTCGCTCGCGAAGGCCGAGGCGGACACGGCTCTCATTCTCCGCGTGCTCGTCTTCATCCTCTGTCTGGAAGCGGTGCTCCTCGGCGTCACGCTCGCCGTCGGCTTCATGACGAAGCGCGATCGCGCCGAGCGCCAGGCGATGTCGCTCGCCTCCATATTCATGAACACCGGTTTCTACGGAATCCCCGTGTGCATGCTCGCTTTCGGCGACTGGGGGCTCGTCTACGCGACGATCTACATGGTCGCCTCCTCCATCACGCAGTCGACGATCGGCATATTCCTCGCGAGCGCGGGACGCGGGAGCGTGAAGGACGCGCTTCTCAGCGTCTTCAAGGTGCCGCTCATCTGGGCGATCGTCGCGGCGCGGCTTCTCGTGCGGATCGACGCGCTCCCGCCGCAGCCGCTCATGAAGATGATCGAGCTCCTCGGCGAGGCGGCGATCCCGGTGGGGCTCCTGCTCCTCGGGATGCAGCTCGAGCGCATCGCGCTCGAATCCGCTGCGTGGCGCGCGACGCTCGCCGCGGGGCGCGCGGAGGATTTCGCGGTCGGCGACGAGCGGGGAGGGGCCGCTCGCGAGGGGACGTGCGGGCCGGGCTATCCGGCCGCTCTCGAGCTCAGGCGCGACATCAGCGCGGGGCTCGCCTCGGCGGCGATCAGGATCGTCGGCGGGCTCGTCGTTTCGTACGGCATCCTCCAGTTCTTCCATTTCAACGCGAATATGAACGAGGTCCTCGTCGTCCAGTCCTCGATGCCGACGGCGGTGAACGCGATCGTCTTCGCCACCGAGTATAACTGCCGCCCGCGCCTCGTCGCGGTGGGCATTCTCGCCTCGACCCTCGCGAGCGTCG
>JAFNGP010000049.1 GCA_017885175.1 bacterium | reverse complement strand
CCTTCAAGGGCGTCAAGGTATCCGGCCACATCATAATCGGCGAGGAGCGGGTCAGCGAGAGCTCGAAGCTCTGCGTCGGGGACACGATCGGCGCCGGCGGCGAGGCGGCGTTCGACATCGTTCTCGATCCGGTCGATTGCATCGAAGCGCTCGCCGACGGACAGTCGAATTCGATCTCGGCGATCGCCATGGGAGCGCGAGGGACGTTCCTGGAGCTCGCCGCTCCGTACATGCGACAGATGGCGGTCGGGGCCGAGGCGGCCGACGCGATCGATCTCAACGCCTCGGTGTTCGATAACCTCGTCCGCATCGCGGACGCCAAAAGGGTCTACGTCGAGGATCTGACCGTATCGATTCTCGACCGCGGGCGCCATCGCAAGCTCATCGACGAGGTGCGCCGGGCGGGAGCGAGGATAGAGCTCCTCAAGGCCGGCGAGCTTGCCGCCGCGATCTCCGCGTCCCTTCCGGGGACGGGCATCGACGTCATGATGGGAGTCGGAGACGCCAAGCAGGGCATCATCGCGGCCGCCGCCGTCTCGTGCCTCGGCGCCGGCCTTCAGGTCCAGTTCATGCCGGATCTCGACGCGGAGCCGGAAAGCCTCGCGGGCGAGTTCAGGAAGATATACGGAGCCCGCGATCTCGTCGGAGGAGACGTCATGTTCGCCGCGACCGGAGTCTCCCGGAGCGATTTTCTCGACGGAGTCATGTTCAGGCCGGGGGGGGCCGTCACGCACAGCGTCGTATTCCGGAGCAAGTCGGGCACGATCCGTTTCCTCAAAACCGAGCATTCCTTCGAGAAAGCGCCCGATTACACCTGAGCCATGCACAATCTCTTCAAGAGCGAAGTGCCGCCGCCTCTGGCGGAGCGGATGCGTCCGCGAAACCTCGACGAGTTCGTCGGTCAGGAGGATCTCGTCGGCGAGGGGAAGATTCTCCGGCGCATCCTCGAGAACGGAAAGCTCGAATCCTCCCTCATCTTCTGGGGCCCTCCCGGCTGCGGCAAGACCACCCTCGCGCGCCTCATCGCCGGCGCGGTCGACGCGCATTTCGAGCACTTCTCCGCCGTTACGGCGGGGATCGCGGACGTCAAGCGCGTCGCGGCGGAGTCGGTCTCGCGCCTCGCGCTCAACGGNNGGCGCGACGACCGAGAATCCGAGCTTCGAGGTCATCGCGCCGCTGCTCTCGCGGTGCCGCGTGTTCATCCTGAAACCTCTCGGGGAGGAAGAGATCGCGAAGGTCGTCGCCCGCGCTCTCGTCGACCCAGCGGCCGGCTACGGCGGCAGGGGCATCGCGATTGCGGAAGACGATATCCGCTACCTCGCCTATCTCTCGTTCGGCGACGCTCGCATGGCGCTCAACGCGCTCGAGATGGCGGTGCAGTCGGCGGGGCGGACGGAAAAAGGGATCGCCTTCACCCGGGAGCTTCTCGAAGAAGCGGCCCAGAAACGGGCCATTCTCTACGATAAAAAAGGGGAGGAGCACTACAATATCATATCCGCGCTTCACAAGAGCCTTCGGGGAGGGGATCCCGACGCCTCGTTGTACTGGCTCGCCCGCATGCTCGAGGCGGGGGAGGATCCGCTCTACGTGGCGCGCCGCCTCGTTCGGTTCGCCTCGGAGGATATCGGGAACGCCGATCCTCAGGCGCTGACCGCGGCCCTCAACGGCATGCAGGCGATTCATTTCCTCGGAATTCCCGAGGGGAAGCTCGCCCTCGCGCAGGCCGTCGCCTATCTCGCGCTCGCTCCGAAGAGCAACGCGCTCTATACGGCCTACGAGGAGGCCGCGCGCGACGTTCGGGAGAACGGGCCGCTCCCCGTGCCGTTCTGGATCCGGAATCCCGTGACCGGGCTCATGAAGGATATCGGTTACGGCAAGGGCTACCGCTATCCGCATGAAGAGGCCGACGCGATCGTGGATCAGGAGTATTTTCCCGAAGAGCTCTCCGGCCGCCGCTATTACCGTCCCGTCGAGAGAGGCTTTGAACGCGAGATGATAAGGCGCATCGAGTACTGGCGCGGCCTGCGCAAGAAAAAAAGGGAAAAGAACGCGGAATAATGAGGAACGGCGAGGAACGAAGAGGAATTCTGAAACCAGGATTCGCCTAACTCCCCCAACGCTTCTATCAGCCAACAAATAATGATTTTAACCTCCTTGACAAAGTTGCCCAGAGCTGTCATAATTAATGCAGAGTAAAGAAATTTAACGAGGCCTTTGCCGAACGGAGCGGAGGTCATCGAAGGATTATAGTAATGAGAAAAACCTTTCTGGCTTCGACCGTCTTTATCCTTTTTCTCGTCGGCGCGAGCGGCGCGCTTCAGGCGCAGTGCTATGGAGCTCTCGCGCTCTCGTCGAGCTTCGCCGATTTCGATTATCTCGTGAGGCTCGCGGTCCATTTCGGCGACGCCTCCTCGATCCCCGCCGATATCGTTTGCAGCAGGAGCATGCTTTCGAGCGAGCTCGTGATCGACGTTCCCCTGTGGGCCTACAATCTCAACGAGGGCGCCGGATACCTCGAGTTCTCGGTCGTGTCGAACGAGAGCATCGCGGTGTTCATTCCGGACAACTGCTGGAGCGTCGTCGCGAGCTGCCGGTGCAAATGCGGGAACGATTACCGCCTCGATCTCGCGCTCCAGGCGTGCGAAAGCTCCTGCGGTCCGGTGCGGATCGGATACGCCCAGATCGTTCGCGTCAAGGGGAGCGATCCGGTCTGGATCGACCTGAGACCGAACAGCCAGACGGGCAAGATGATCGCGATCGACGACTACGGAAAATCGCACAACGTTTTTTCTCCGCAGCACGGCGGATTCCTCGGACAGAATTACCTCTACACGTGCCAGAAGCCGATCTGCGAGGAGCCCAATACGAGCGTTACCGATCTGGTCGCCCAGCAGGGGCAGGGATGCTCCGTGAAGCTCACCTGGGTCGCGGGGAGCGGCAACCGGACGATGGTCCGCTACCGGACCGACCGCTATCCGACGGGCACCGAGGACGGGATTCTCGCCGTCGAACTGCCGAGCGCTCCCGGCGAGAGCCAGTACTTCTTCCATACGGGCATTCCGAACGTCGCGACGCTCTATTACAAAGCGTTTTCCCTGACGCGCGACGCCGGTAATTACGTCACGCGGAACTCTTTCGTCGAATGCGCTTCGGTCGACACCGTGCAGGTGAAGTGCGAAATCGGAGTGGAAACGACGAGCTGGGGATCGATCAAAAGCCTCTACAGATAGGCGCCCGCCGCATATCTTCAGGCCGTCAAATCCTTCAATAGGTCGCGCAGTTCGGCGAGGCTCGAAAGCTTGAGGTCCGCGCCGCCGAGCTTCAGATCCTTCGTGATCTCCGTTTCGACGAGGATCACGCTCATTCCCGCCTCCTTCGCGCTNNGTCACGCCCTTTTCCGCGTCCTCGATCGCGAGGCATCGTTCGGGGGGAAGGCCGAGCCTCCCGGCCGCGACGAGATAGGTTTCGGGGTCGGGCTTCGTTTTCTTGACGTTGTCCTTGCCGACGATGACGCCGAAGCGGCGCTCGATCCCGTTCGCGCCGAGGATCGCCCGGATGTCGCGCTCGTAGGAACCCGAGGCGATAGCGAGCACGAGCCCCGCCTTTTCGAAGGCCTCGATGACGGCGCTCGCCTCGGCGAACGGCTTGATGGCGCCCGAGCGGCAAAAGGCCGAGTAGATGGGGTCCTTCTCGGCGCGCAGCGCGGCGGGATCCAGCTTTAGATCGTAACGCCGTATCTCGCTTTCGGCCCCGCCGCCGCGCGAGGTCCATTCGAGCCAGTACTCGGCGCGGTCGAGCGTGTGTCCCGCCTTCGCGAAGACGCGGGAATACGCCTCGAAATGGTACGGTTCCGAATCGACGATGACGTTGTCGAAATCGAAGATGACGGCCGTGCTCGATTCGACGAGGCGCTTGAGCGCGTCGCGCGCGTTCATGGCCCGTCTCCCGGCCTCGCGACGCTCCACGCGCCTCCGAGAACGTCGACGTCGAGGCGCACGGGCGTGAGGAAACGGAAGAACCGGTACATGAGGAAACACTCGAGGGCGAAGGGGGGAAACCCGAGGAAGCCGAGAACGGGCATCTCGAAGAGCTTCACGCCGGGGAGATAGGGGACATGGTAGTTCCACTTCGTGAGCGCCCAGAAATTCCACGATTCCCAGAGAAGCCCGCATACGGCGCCGGAGATGAGAAGCGACACGAAGAGGCTGTAATCTCCCTTCCGGAACGCCGCGCCGAACGATCCTATCCCGAGCCGGTCGTTCATTCCCTCGAACCAGAGAAGAACGCTGATCCAGGGAAGAGGGCAGAGCCATAAGGAGGGAAAGACCAGGACGACGACGAAGAGGAGAAAGCCCGCGAAGAAGAACGCCGTCTCGGTCCCGCGGCCGAGGGCGAGGGGCCGGCGATTGCGGAGGCGTTCTCCGAGGAGCGAGTCGATGAGCTCGGCGGTCATGAATATGGCGGGCGTGATCGTTCCGTACGCCCAGACGTATCCAAGCCAGCGCGCGGCGGTTCCTTCGGGGAGATTGACGTACGACCAGTTCTTCAGGAGAAGATTCACTCCCTCGAACACGTACCAGGTGACGATCGAGATCGGGACGACCAGGAGGAATTCCCTGCGCCGCGCCGTGAGAGGGGAGCTTCCCTTCCGCGCGGCGACGAGGGCGTCGATCAGGATGATGTAGCCGGTCCAGACGAGCGGCGTGAAGTAGGTCTTGACCCATGTGTTGCCGGCGATGAGAAGCAGCCCGGAAGCGAGCATGATCCCTATTCCGAGAATGGCATGGGGCCGCGTGCGCTTCGCTCTTTTCTCAGGCATGCATCCACATCCGGAATTCCCGCCGCGCGCTATCGCCCGAATCCGCGATTTCGATTGACGTTGTAATCGCGGGTCGCTACCTTACGTCAAGCAATCTATCATTGTTCATCGGCCGAAACAAGGGCTCCTTTGCGTCCGAAATGAAAGATACTTCGATGAGATACATCTTCGGCGCCGAGAGCGATCGCGGTTCGATCCGCGAACGCAACGAGGATTATTACGGCATCTACGTGCCCGAATCGGACGATATCGTCGAAAGTCTCGGCGTGCTCGCGATCGTCTCCGACGGCATGGGAGGGCACCTGTCCGGTGCGGAAGCGAGCAAGAAATCGGTCGAGGTGATGGGCCGCGTCTATTACGACGGAACGGGCGCCGCGGTGGTGGAACGGGGTCACGGCGGAGAGCTGCACGAATCGCGGAGCACTCTCTCCGCCCCGGCGGTGAACCGTCTGCGGTGGGCGTTTCTCGAGGCGAATCGCGAGGTATTCGAAATCGTCGGCGAGGGGCGCAATCACACCGCAGGCACGACGTGCACCGCGATCGTGATGCTTCCCGAGCTGATTCATATCGCGCACGCGGGGGATTCCCGCGCGTATCTCCTGAGCGACGGCGTTTTCAGGCAGCTCACCGACGATCACAGCGTCGTCGGCGAAATGGTTCGTAAGGGGATGCTGAGCAAGGAAGCGGCCGTGCGGCATCCGCACCGGAACGTCATAACGAAGGCGGTGGGCCTTCGCGGCGAGCTCGACGTCGACATCATGGAATCGGTTCCGGTGGCGCCGGGAGATCGCATGCTCCTGTGCTCCGACGGTCTCTACTCGATGCTCGGCGACAAGGAGATCGCGGAGATAACGGCGAACGGCACGCCCGACAAGGTCTGCAAGAGGCTCGTCAAGCGCGCGAAGGAAGAGGGCGGAAGCGACAACGTCACCGTCATCGTCGCGGAGAAGATCTCGTAGATACGCGGGTCCTGCCGCTGATNNCATCAGCGTCACCCGCTATTCGGGGCGCCACCCGCTACGTTGTGAACGTGATTTCCTAGAAGACGATATTGAAGCCCGCGCCGAAGAGGGACGATCTGCCGAGGTCCGCTTCGATGAGAAGCTGAGCCTCGTTCGAGACCGGAATCTTGACCCCGGCCCGTACGAGCGCTCGGGCGTCGGTTTCGTCATTCGAGCCGGGGGAGAGGCAGCGCTCGAGAGCCGCGCTCCCGTGCTTCATGTCGATCTGCTCGATTTCGGCGATCAGGGAGCAATAGGGCTCGATCGCGCGCCTCGCGCCGGAGGCTATGCTGCCGCTCGCGAGGATGCCGAAACCGAACCGGAACCGCCCTGCCGCGGCGGCGTTCAGGCTTCCGAACGAGGCGTCGAGCGCGAGGTTTACCGGGAAGCGCGCCGCGCTTTCGAGGATCACGATCTTGAGGTCGATGCCGCCGCCGAAAAAGCTCTCGCCGCACGAACGATCGAGACCGAGCTGAAGCCCGAAATCGCTCACGCGCGAGATGTTGAACCGCGTGCTGACGCCGGTGCGAAAAGCGTCGTTTCCGGCGAGCATGAATACCGATCCTTCCCCGTCGGCGGCGGCGGATGCGCACCCGAATTGCCAGAGCGTCTGCGCCGAGAGGCTCGTGGAGGCCGCGCCGAGAAGGAACAGGAGAATCGGAAGCACTTTATTCGCTTTC
>JAFNGP010000048.1:11478-11802 GCA_017885175.1 bacterium | reverse complement strand
CGCTTCGACCGGCGCATCGTCGTCGACATGCCCGATCTCAGGGGACGCCTCGGCATATTCAAGGTGCACACGCGCAAGGTGCCGCTCGCGGCGGACGTCGATCTCGACACGCTCGCGCGCGGAACGCCCGGCTTCTCGGGCGCCGACATCGCCAATATGGTCAACGAGGCGGCGCTCCTCGCCGCGCGGCGCGACCGGGACAAGGTCATGATGGAGGATTTCGACGAGTCGAAGGACAAGGTCATGCTCGGGCCCGAGCGCAAGAGCCACATCATGAAGGAGGACGAGCGGCGGATGAGCGCCTACCACGAGGCGGGACACGCC
>JAFNGP010000048.1:5024-11413 GCA_017885175.1 bacterium | reverse complement strand
TGGTGCATCGATTTCATCACGATATCGCTCGGCGGACGCGTCGCCGAGGAGCTCGTTCTCAACCGGATCGGAACGGGAGCGCAGGAGGACATCAAACAGGCCTCGCGCCTCGTCCGCAAAATGGTCATGCAGTGGGGCATGAGCAGCAAAATGGGACCGATCGCGTACGGCGACCAGGATGAGCAGATCTTCCTCGGCAAGGAGATCGCCGTGCGGCGCGACTACAGCGAAGATACGGCGCGCGAGATCGACAACGAGGTGCGCACGCTCATGAGCGAATGCCACGAGCGGGCCCGGCACGTTCTCGCGGAGCACAAGGAGGATCTCCACAAGGTAGCCGCCGCGCTCCTCGAGCGGGAATCCCTCGACGCCGAGGATATCAAGATCCTGCTCAACGACGGGATCCTTCCCCCGCTCAAGAAGAATTCGACGAACAACGGCGGCGCGGCGAAACCTGCCGCGGACGCCGGGGAGCCGGGCGGGCCGGCCGTCGCGTAGCTCCCGGCGCGGAACGATTCCGCGGCATCCCGCTCGGGCACGTAGTGAAATATGCGCTATCCCCTTCGTTTGATCTCTCCGCGGCCGAAAGGCACCCTCGCGCGCGTCCTCGCCGAAGCAGGCGTCGATTCCCACGGCGTCGCGATCATCGGGCGAAAGGCTGAAGCGATCGTCGTGCGCGTCGACCGGGTCGCCGCTCCCGTCGCGAACATCATCAAACAGCAGCTTCTTTCGATAGGCGGCGACGCCGCGGTCCACCGCGACGTAATCGCCGGCGGTCCGCCGCAATCGAGCGTCTATATCATCGCCGACCGCAACAGGCTCGCCCAGCTCCCCGCGAAGTTCGCGCGGCAGCCGTTCGGCCTCGCCGAGCTCGGCGCCGGCGTGGAGCGCCTGCTCGGCGCCCTGGAACGACCGCCCGCGAGGGTGAGCCTCCCCCGCGGCGAAATCGACCTCGCGGCGGGCCCGATCGTGACGGGAGTCCTCAACGTCACGCCGGACAGCTTCTCGGACGGAGGCGCATTTCTCGATCCCGGCGCCGCGCACGAGCGGGCTCTCGCGATGATCGAGGAGGGCGCGCGCGTCATCGACGTCGGCGGCGAATCGACCCGCCCCGGCGCGGCGGAGGTGAGCGCCGAAACGGAGCTCGGCCGCGTGATGCCCCTGCTGCGGAGGCTCGGCGGCGCGATCCCGGTTCCCCTTTCGATCGATACACGCCGGGCGGCGGTCGCGCGGGCGGCGCTCGACGCGGGTGCGTCGATCGTCAACGACGTGAGCGGCCTCCGGCACGACCCGGCCATGATCGAAGCGGTTCGCGATTCCGGAGCCGCCGTCGTCGTCATGCATATGCAGGGAACGCCCGAGACGATGCAGGCGAACCCAAGCTACACGGACGTCACCGGGGAAATTATCGCCTGGTTCGAGGAACGCACGGCGGAGCTTCTGCGCGCCGGCGTCGATCGCGAAAAGATTATCGTTGACCCGGGATTGGGTTTCGGAAAAAGATTGGAGGACAATCTGACGATTCTGAACGAGCTCGGAGATTTCGCCGGTCTCGGATTTCCCGTGATGGTCGGCTATTCGAGAAAATCGTTCATCGGAAAAGTCACCGGGCGCGAACCGGCCGTGCGGCTTCACGGCGGGCTCGCGGCGCTCGCGAAGTGTCTCGCGGGAGGCGCGGCGTTCGTCCGCGTCCACGACGTCGGGGAAACGGTCGATTTTCTGAAAGTCTGGAAAGCGATAGAAGGCGCGGGGGCGCACCGATGAGCGCGTTTCATCTCAACCTGACGATCGACATCCTCGACATCGTCATCGTTTCCTTTCTTTTCTACCGCGTTTTTCTCCTCATCAGAGGAACGAGAGCCGCGCAGATGTTCATCGGCCTCTTCCTCCTCATCGTCGTCTCCTTCATCGCGCGCTGGCTCAACATGAACGCGCTGAACTGGATTCTCTCGAGCCTCAAGACGGTCTGGGTCGTCGCCTTCGTGATCCTGTTTCAGCCGGAGCTGCGGCGCGCGCTCTCGCTCCTCGGCCAGAACCGCATCATCGGTTTTTTCCTCAAGGTCGAGGAGTCGAGCACGGTGAGCGAGATCGTCAAGGCGTGCCATCAGCTCACGCAGAGCGGTCTCGGCGCGATCATCGTGATCGAGAAGGACGTCGGCTTGCGGAACTACATCGAGACGGGAACGCCGGTCGACGGGCGCGTTTCGGCCGAGCTCCTCGTCACGATCTTCACGGCGCCGAGCCCGCTCCACGACGGCGCGGTCATCATCGAAAAGAACCGCATCGTCGCGGCCGGCTGCATTCTGCCCCTCTCCCAGAACCCCCGCCTCGCGAAGTCGCTCGGGACGAGGCATCGCGCGGGCCTGGGCCTGAGCGAGGAAACCGACGCGGTCGTCATCATCGCGAGCGAGGAAACGAGAACGATTTCGCTCGCCGTCGGCGGAAAGCTCAAGCGCAAGCTCGACATAAACACGCTCCGCAACGATCTCGTCGGCATGATCGGCATCAAGGCGGAGGAAACGGCTCCCCTCACTTGACGGCCTTCGCGCGCAAAAAGGGAGGAGTGAAGGCCTCGCACCGCCCCGCGTCCGCCGCACCACCGGCCGACACTCCTCTTCCTGCCAGGCATGAGCACATCACGGCGTGGCAAAAGGAATGCCGGCCGGCACGAGCTTATGCGCGAATTTTCAGTTGATTGCGCGGGAACGAGTTGCGCTGAAGCGCGTCGCCGAAGGGCCGGGCGAAACGGCCGTCGTTACGTGAACTCCGTTGCCGCTTCGCGAACGGAGTTACCGCCGGATCCTGCCGCGCAGGACGAGCTTTTCGATGTACGCGACGACTTCCTGGTCGAATTTCTCGCTCTGGTTCTTGAGCTGATCGATGCTCTCTTCGAGAGAATACGCGCGGCGGTAGGGACGGTCGCTCGTCATGGCGTCGAAGCTGTCGGCGACCGCGACGATGCGCGCTCCGACCGATATTTCGTTTCCCTTGAGATGATCCGGATAGCCCTTGCCGTCGAGCCGCTCGTGGTGATGGCGGACGAGGTCGCAAGCCGATTCGAGAAATTTCATGTTCTTGATGATGTTGGCTCCCACCTCGGGGTGGCTCCGGACGATGTCCCACTCCTTCTCGGTGAGCTCTCCCGGCTTGTTGAGAATATTCTCGTATACGCCGAGCTTTCCGATGTCGTGGAGGGCCGCGCCGAAGCACACAATCTCCAGGTCGCGCTTCGAGAGCCGCATCTCCTCGGCGATCATGCGCGCGTACTCGGCGACGCGGTCCGTATGGCCGCGCGTGTACGAATCCTTCGCCTCGATCGTCGAGACGAGCACCTTGATCGTCGAGAGATAGGTCGCTTGCAGCTCCCCGTAGAGACGCGCGTTCTCGAGACCGGTCGCGGCGGACGTGCATATCGACTTGAAGAGATCGATCTCGTCGGAAATGTATTCCTGCCGGTTCACCTTTCCGCCGATGAACACGATTCCGATGAGCCGCGATTTCACGACGAGCGGATACCCGTAATCGAATCCGAACCTGGTCAGGAAATTCGCCTCTCGTTTCGCGTCCTCCGGGAATTCCTCTTCTGCGAGCTTGATGCATTCGTGCTTGCCGAGAAGGTACTTCGAAAGGGCGATTTCGCGCGAAAGCCTCACCGACTGGAGCACGCTGTTCGATACACCGCTTCCGCCCGCGTAGGAAAGATAGTCGTCGATCTCGTCGAGGGCGTAAAAGAGCGCCACGGAGCTCACGCCGAGCTGTCCGATGACGGTGAGGCAGAAGACGCGGATGAGATCGTCGGGGTCGCGGAGCCTGTTGAGGTCCTGGCTCAAGCCCGAAAGGGAACGCATATCGAGGACCTTTTTCTTGAGCTCGCGATTGACCCGGGTATAATCGGCGTGCCCCCGCTGCACCTCTCCCTCGAGCTGGAGGTTCTGCTCGCGGAGGTTCTTCTTGCGGCTCGCCTGCGTGAGATAGTTATCGATCTTGACGAGCATCTCCTTGAGCGAAAACGGCTTCTTGAGATAATCCTGGGCGCCGGCGCGCAGCCCCCTGACCATCGATTCCTGGATCGAATCCGCCGAGATCATGATGACGGGCACGTCGCGGTGAACGTCCCTCGCGCGGATCGTATCGCAAACCTCGAACCCGTTCTTCTTCGGAAGCGCCACGTCGAGGACGACGAGGTCAGGCTGGAAGCGGTCGTACTTCGCGAGCGCCTCGTCGCCGTCCGCGGCCGACTCGGTTTCATACCCCTTGCTCCGGAGACATTCGGTGAGTATCTCTATGACGTTGGGGTCGTCATCGACGACCAGTATGCTCCCGTTCCCGCTCACGTATCGTTTTCCTCCTACGGCGTCGCCACTCCCTGGCGAACCGATTGGGCTATTTCCTTCTCCATGATCCGCGCGAACTGCAGAATAACCTCGCGGTCGTACCGCAATCCGTAATTCTCCTTGAGCGCGCCGAGCGCCTCGCGTTCCGAGAGCGCGGGCCGGGTCGGCCGCTCGTGAATCATCGCCGCGTAGCTTTCGACGACCGATATGATCCGCGAGCCGAGCGGGACTTCCTTGCCGCGAAGACTGTACGGATATCCCTCGCCGTTGAACCGTTCGTGATGCGTTCTCACGATGCTGACGACGTGGTCGCTGAACTTCATCCGGGAGAGCATCTCGGCGCCGTCTTCGGGATGCTGCTTGATGATCTCCCACTCCTCCTTCGTGAGGTCGCGCGGGCTGCGCAGGATGAGATCGCTCACCTTCACCATGCCCATGTCGCGGAGCACCGTGCCGTAGATGAGATCCTTGAAATGCTCCTCGGAATAATCCATGTTCTTCGCGACCATTCCGACGTACCGCGAAACGAATTCGGACGTGCCCTTGAGAAGCGTATTTTCCTCGATAATCGAAATGAGCGTCTTGACGATGCCGAGCGTGCGCTCGTGCTCCCGATCGAACATGAGCGCGTTATCGTACGCTCCCTGGGCGATATTGACGAGAATGCGCAGGAACTCGAAATCCTCTTCCTTCATGTTTCTGCCGGCGATGCGCTGGCCGAGCAGGACCATTCCCGAGATCCCGTCCTTCGTGCGGAACGGGCACACATATTCTATTCCTTCTCCCTTGATGACCGCCTTGACGCGCTCCTCCATAGCGAAACCGTCCACCGGAATCACGTTGTTCTCCCCCGTCACCTTCGCGAAGGCATCCACGGGCATAACGAGCCGCAGGAGCGATTCGGGCTCGAACCCTTTGGACATGATCGGCTTGAACGATTCCCCCTGGTTTTCGAGGAATACGGCGGACTCGACGCCGCCCTGGGCGATCGATGTGAGAAGAAAGATATCGAGAAGTTTCTTGCGATCCCAGATCGCGTTGAAATCGGCGCTGATCGAGAAGAGCGTCTTGAGCTCGAGAATGCGCCGCCGGAGCTGCCGGTTGAGATCGACGATCGCCGCGTCTTCCTTCTTTTGCGGCGCCGCCTCGCCGTGCTTTGCCGCGGGCTTGCTGTTCCAATCGGGCAATCCCTCCGCGGCCGGGCCATTGAAAATCTCGTCTATGATCTCCTCGGCGTCGCCGTCGCCGGAGGTGATCTCGGGAGCGGCCTGATGCGGAGCCGGGGAATTCCCCTGCGGCTCATCGACGTTGTCGTATGACATGATGATCTCGTTCGAATTGACGTCCGCGGAAGCGTCCGTGGACGGCGCGGCGGCCGCAGCGGACGCGAGGGGAGACGTGAGCGCCTCAGCGACGTCAGGCGGAGCCTCGCTCGACGAACCCGCCGCCGCCGCGCCGCTCGACATCGCCTCGATGAGCGTGCGATAAATGAGAACGGAGCGTTCGCCGTCCTGAAGGAATTGCGTGATGATGTCGTTCGTGACGACGAAACGAACGCTTCCCCCCTTCGCGGCGATCGCGTCGACGAAATCGCGAAGGATCTTCGCGACCCCGCCGCCGAGCGACGCGAGCTCGGAAAAGTCGAATATAACGGTGCGCATATCCCGCTTCAGGCATTCCTCGACGAGACGCTGGATCTTGGCGTTCTCGTGGAATCCGAGCTTCCCCTCGATCCGGAATGCTGCGACACCGGGACTGCCGACTTCGATTCTCTCGAACTTCGTTTTCACCATCGGATCGTTCCCTGCTCCAGAGCGCTCAATCGAGAACCTTGACCACCTCTTCTTCCTGAGCGAGCCAGCGGTCGAGGACGCTTCTCAGGAATCGCCATTCGCTTCCGACCTTCTTTGCCGGTATCTTCCGTTCCTTTGCCAGCCGACAAACGGTCTTCACATGCATCTTGAGGTATTCCGCCGCTTCGACCGAAGTCATTACCTCGGTCGCGTCGTCATGGCCTCCGATGATGATACTGCCGTAATCGTGCTGATGCTGATT
>JAFNGP010000048.1:0-4912 GCA_017885175.1 bacterium | reverse complement strand
TCGATTTCGCGAGCGAAGCCCACGAACCGTCCGTGACCTGCTCCGCGAGACAATCGACCGTGCGACCCGCCCCATCGATAAGCAGCCCGACTCTCTTTTCGGCGCGGCCGATAACGAGGACGCGATCGGCCCGCCCGGACGTTTCGAACTCGTCGACAACCGCAATCTCCTCCATCCCGTAGACGGGAACGCGAATCCCCGAAAGGGTCACACTTCTTCCCCCCGATTCGCGCTTCGGCCCGATCGCGTCCACGCCGACCGTCGTATCGACCGCGTGGCACGGCACCGCGAGTCTCTTGCCCGAGGCGCTGAATATCTGGAAATCGGTCTTCCCCTTCGTCCGCGGGAGCGTGAACATGAACCGTCCGTCGGTTCCCCCGCCGGGCTCGACCCAGAGGAGCGAGTCGAATCCCTCGAGCCGGCCCCGCACTTCCCTGAAGCATTGATAGAATGCGCCCGCGTCGTCCCGGTCGATTTCCGAATCGGAGAGAAAATCGGGGCTGTTGTCCTGTATGATCGCGACGAGGAACGAACCTTCGCTCCGTATGTCGACTCCGATCGTGAGCGAAAGGTCGTCCCTGACCTCGTTCCGCCGGCAGATATCGAATATGCACCGGATGAGTATGGCGGCGAGCGCGGAGGCGTTCTCCCGGTCGAGCGTGCATTCGGCGCACCGCGTCGCGAGCCGCGCGTTCCCGCGGCGGAGCCGCAGGTACGCTCCGAAAAAGTCCTTCAGCCCGTCGAGCACCGTGTCGCACGATATCTTGGCCGTGAAGGGCTTGTTGCCCTTGCCCAGCATCTTCATCGTCTCCCCCGCGAGCCCCATGTAGAATTCGCTCTCGCCGAACGCGACCTCGAGATCGCGCACCGATCTTTCACCCCGGCTCGGCTTGTCGATGAATTCCCGGAACATATCCCTCGTCGCGGCAAGCGAATCGATCAGTCTCGTGAACGTCGGAACGTGCTCCGCGCCCGCGGAACGATCCTCCGCGGGACGCGTCTCGGCGGCCGGAGCCGCGGAGATCGTGACCGTTTCCGCGGCGGGTTCATTCGGTTCGCTCGAGAGGCACTCGATTTCCTTGAGAAGGCCCTCGAACTGCTCGTGGCGGGCCAGCTCCTCGAGTTCTCCGGCGAGTATTTCCGCGACGATCTGCTCCTCGGTCTCGAGGATCTCGGATACCAGCGTGGAAAGCTGTTCGTCCCAGCGCCGACCCGCGTTCGCCGACTGCTCCAGGAGATCGCGGAACGCCTTCAGGGTTCTGCTCCAATCGCCGAGATCGAGCATGCGCGTGCTTCCCTCGAGGAGACGCGTCGCGAGGCACGCCCTGCGGATCGTCTGCTCGCTGAAGCGGGCGCCCGAAGAAAAGCCCATGAGGTCGTTGAGCTTCTCTATGTGGTCGTTGACCTGCTCGCCGAACAGACGTCTGTTATCCTCTTTGAGTATCACCAAGAGGCGTCACCTCATCTCTGTATCTGGCTCTCTTTGACATACTCTACCGCACCGAGGTCAAGGAGATCGTGAATGGCCTCGTTGTCGTCATTTCTTTCCGCTCCGAGAAGCGCTTCTTTGGCCGATTCGAATACGGTCCCGGAATCTTCTTGCGGCGCCTCGGGCGAAGCCGCTTTTACCGTTACGTCCACCTGCCCCGCCTCGTCCTCGACTTCCGTCTTCTCGACTTCCACTTTCCGCCAGGGGCGTTCGGGCTTTTCCGCGGGGCCGCCGTCCTCCGGCGTCCGTTCCTGCCCGCGCGCGGGCTCGGGAACCGTTTCGGTCTTGCCGTCGAGTTGTCTCAGAGAGGACATGTCCTCAAAATCGGATGCATCCTTCTCGCCGGCGGTTTCCGGCGCCGCCTGCGCGAAGGCCTCCTTCATCTCGTCCAGATTCTTGAACGAGAATCCCTCGTCTTCGCTCTTTTCGCTCTCCGCCGTTTCGCGGACGTTTTCCCGCGGGGCCACGCCCTTCCACGAGCTGCCGTGATCGATGACCATATCGGGGGAATCGTTCAAGCCGCCCGCCGCGGCTCTCTCCTGCCCCGCCGGCGACGCGCCGCGACCGCGCGAGTTTTCGAGATTGGCGGCGACGCCGAGCGGCGATCGGGAATCGGGAGCCGTCTCATGCGATGCCGCGCTCGCGATATCTTTCTGAAGAAGCTCGTGCACTTCATGCAGCTCGCTTCCGAGATTCATGATTTGTTTTTCGAGGACGGAGCGCCGATCTTCGATCCGTCGCGCGATTTCGACTATCGCGCCGGAGGCTTCCGCTTCGATTGCGGCCGCGGGCATCCCGATCTCCATGCCGGACTTTTCCTTGATCGCGTAACAGCTTCCGAGGAGCCCCTGGGCGATGCTCGATACGCTATCGCTCAACTTGTGAAAGCGTTCGGCGGTGGAACGGACGCGCTCGGCGAACGTCGCCAGGGCGTGCTCGTCCACGTTTCCGCGAGCCGCCATGAGCGCGAGATGTATCGCGATGCCGTTGTTTTCCTCCGAGAACTCGTGGAGAACGCGGCCGCCTTCCTCGAGCTTGCGCACGGAGCTCTCCATCTCGGACATGGTCGTTTTGAACGCTTTGTCCTGCGGACCGGCGGCGCCGCCTCGCGACGGAGCGGCGTTCTGAGCGGCGGCGTTCGCTTTGATGCGCTCCGCGACGCTGGTGAGCTCGGCGACGGAATTCGTGATCGCGAGCAGTTCCTCTCCGGCGCCGCTGATCGCCTCCATGGCCCTGCCGTAGGCGAGCGCCGCATGCCCGTAGGCCCGCCGCTCCGCCTGGTTCCGTTTTTCGAGCTCCTCGATGTGCGCGCGGTCCGATTCGACGCGATCGCGCAGCTGTTCGTATATCGACCCGCAATCCTTCCCCTCGGGGGCGTCCTTTGCGGAGTTCTCTCCGCTGATGAGGCCCTCGATCTCCGATTTGAGCTCCGAGTAGTTCGACGCGTTATCCTTCGTCCCGAGGTCCTGCGATATCTCGCGGATCTGATCGCCGTAGTTCCTGAGCACCGCCTGAAGCTCGGGATATTTCGAGAGGCGCGCGATCTGGGCCGGGTTCGTCAGATCGTCGACGCTCTCGGCGAGCGATATCATCGTGCGGTAATCCTGTCCCGAGTCGAGGTAGAATCTATAGCGGTGCACCGCCGAGGCGATGAGAAAATAAGCGAAGAACGAAACGAAGATGACGGCCGCCGCGAGCGGAAACATATCCCTCATGAAGAGCGTCGAATCGATGCTCCAGCCGCCGGTGCCCGATTTGATCCACTTGAGATCGACGTTGTAGAAGCTCACCAGGTAGTACCCCACCCCCATGCTCATGAGAACGAGAAGGAGAGATACGAATATTCCGATTTTCCATGGAGATGTGAGGACCGGCTGTTTGTCCCTGCTCTTTCTCTTTTTCACATTCGTCTCCTTAATCGTCATATGCAACGCGAGCGGCCCGGCGCACGATCCAGGTGTGCTGAAAGGGCGTAATTCTTGGTCGCTGCGGAAGTTCGCAAGTATTATGCCAGGGGGTGCCTGACGCAAAACTGCCGTTCCGATAAGACGTTATGAGGAATTTCGACGGAAAAGAAGGGACATGGCGCAGCAATGCGCGGTTGCTACTTTGCGTTTTGCATGGGAGCACGCGGCCCTAGGCGCCGCCCACAGCACCCCGAATAGCGGGTGGCACCGATGGGGTCCCCGCACGCTGCGCAGCTCGCTCTNNGGTGCAATCGGTGACAGGACCCGCGCGCGGACCGCCCGCTCAGCGCCGTTTACGGACGAGCGCCGCGTAGAGCGGCGGAACGCGGTCATCGAACAGATTATTGTTCGGCGTGAAGTTCTTGTTGTTCGCCTCTCCGACGTCGATCTCGACGACTCGAAGCGACTCGCTGCGGTCGCTCGCCGAGGCGAGAACCTCCCCCATCGGATTGACGATCTGGCTCTTCCCGGTGAAGGCGAGGGACGTGGCGCCCCTGCGCTCGCTCCCGATCCTGTTCGCCGTGATCGCGAAGACGCGGTTCTCGATGCAGCGCGTTTTCATCGCGTCCTGGGCGTACGGGAGGATGAGGTTCGACGGATGGCAGAGGATATGCGCCCCGTCCAGGGCGAGCGCGCGCGAAACCTCGGGGAAAACCCAATCGAAGCAAATGAGGAGCCCGAGCTTCGCGTCTCCGGCCGAAACAACCTTGAACGAAGACCCCTTCGTGAAGAAAAGCTTCTCGCGATCGAAAAGGTGCACCTTCTGATAGACCTCGACCGTTCCCTTCGAGGAGACGTAGACCGCGGAATTGTAGAATTTGCCCCTGTGCTTCTGCGCCATCCCGAATACGAGATTCAGGCGGTTTCGCTTCGCGAGCTTCTGCATCTCGGAGACGGTGAATCCTCCGGGAACCGTTTCGGCGATGGACGCGAGCTCCTCTTCGTTCCGGAAGAGATAGCCCGAGTTGAACAGCTCGGGAAGAACGATCGTCGCGTCCGAAATCCTCTCGAGCGTCGCCGTCGCCTTGCGGACATTCTCTTTGACCGCGCCAAACCGCGGACGTAATTGGAGAAACCCGATTCGCATCCTTTTTCCCCCCGTGTTTTCGTGACCGTTCCGGATCGCGCCCGGCACAGGACCGTATTATACCAGATAACTCATCATTATACAGCGTCTTATTCGAAACAAGAAAGCGCCGGTAATTTCAGCATGGCATGGAGCTTGCACGAATCAAGGAGGACAATGAGTTATGCATTCCGCGCCGCGACCGGAGAGAAGCACCATGGCGGTTTCGACACGTTATATGCCCCTTGACGTCTCGCGGAAACCCGCGTGCGAGGACGCGTATTTCTTCATGATGAACAGTCTGCTCCACAGCCGGATGGAAGCGGGCTTCCCCACGAACGACGCCTGCTTCGACGAAGACGTGAACGTCTATCTCGCGAGCCTTCTCAC
>JAFNGP010000047.1 GCA_017885175.1 bacterium | reverse complement strand
CTCGTCCTGCAATCGCCGACAGGACCCGCGTAACGAGCGAGCACGCGCGGGGTGCGATCGGCGGCAGGACCCGCGTTGCTAGCGCTTCAGGATCTCCAGCAGGTCGGCTTCGATCGACTTGGCGGGGGCTTCGACGAAGCGCCCGATCTCCACGCCGTTGCGATAGACGATGACGCTTTCGACCGCCTTGATTGCGTAGTAATCCCGTACGTTTTTCGACCAGTCGACGAGTTCCTGCGGCAGCGCCGCTTCGCTCGCCGCCTTCGCCCGCTCGACGGCGAACGTTTTCAGGGCGCCGGGGGAGAAGCCGATCGAGTCGAGCACCTTCCAGATGCGCGGCACCTCCCGGTGGGAATCGCTGCACCAGGTGCCGATGACGAGAACGATCTCGATCCCTCCGAGGCGGCCGGCGAGATCTCCGAGAATCGTTTCGTCGGGGACGTAGCTGTAATACTCGGCGTCCCAGCCGGCGATGTTCGAGACGATGTCCTCCCGCGCGACCTCGCCGAGAACCACCTTCGAACCGTCCTGCTTCTCGATCACCTTGACGCCGATCTTCGCCGGCGCGGGGNNGGGGCGCCCGCCTCCGCGGCGCCGGCCTTCTCGCTCTCCTCGGCCTCTCCGCCCGCCGCCGGCCAGAGATCGTTCCACCATTCGGGCTCGTTCTTGAGGAAGCGGTCGAACCAGGCCATGATCGAATTCGACCAGACGACGCGCTTCTTGTTTTCGAGGATGAAGTGGTTCTGTCCGTCGAACTTGAGATACTCGACTTCACGGCCGAGGAGCTTGAGCGCCGTGAACATCTGCTCGCTCTCTCCCGGCGGGACGTTCGTGTCGTCCCCGCCGTGGGTGAGGAGAAGCGGCGTCTTGATCTTGTCGGCGCCGAAGAGCGGGCTCTGATCAACGTAGATGTCGCGCCGGTTCCACGGGAAGCTGTTCGCGGCGGCGACGGCGTTGTAGTTGTATCCCCAGTAGCCCTCGCCCCAGTAGCTCGTGATCGAGCTTATCCCGGCGTGCGAGACGGCCGCGGCGAACATGTCGGTCTTCGTGACGAGGAGCTGCGTCATGAAGCCGCCGTACGAGGCGCCGATGCACCCGAGCCTGGCGCCGTCGACGAACGGGTGCGCCTCGACGAACTTCCGCGTGCCCTCGATGATCTCGTCCGCGACGACCTTGCCCCAGTCGTTCACGTGGTACGCGGAGAACTGCTGCCCGTAGCCGGTCGCCCCGCTCGGCTGGAGGACGTAGACCACGTATCCCTGGGCGGCCCAGAGATTCTTCGGGTAGCGCCCGCCGTACGCGCGGTTCACCGGGGAGGTGCCCCCGTAGTAATAGACGATGCACGGGTATTTCTTCTGCGGGTCGAAGCCGGGCGGGAGATAGTAGTAGCCGTCGATCGACTTGCCGGCCGAGCTCGTGAAGCTCCAGTCCTCGACGCCGTCGCGCTCGATGTCGGCGAAGGTTTCGGCGTTGGGATCGTAGATCATCCGCGAGACGCCCTTCGCGAGATCGATCGCATAGAGGCGCGGGGGCTCCGTCGCGCTCGAGCCGACGCCGGCGGCGACGAGCTTGTTTCGCGCGACGTCGTCGCTCTCCGATACGTCGAATCCCGTCTCGATTCGCGTGAAGGTCTTCTTCTTTACGTTGTAGCGGAAGACACCGGTTCTCGATCCGACCTCCGCGGAGACGTAGATGTTCCCGTCGACCGTCGACCACGTAGCTTCGGTGACCGCGGGGTCGAAATCCCTCGTGAGCGGCTCCGCCGTCTTCGCCGCCACGTCGAACAGGTAGAGCTGGCCGTCGTAATCGTTCGGGATCATACCCTCGCTCACCTTGAGCCCGGCCGCTCCGAAAGCGGACGGCCCCGACCGTATGAGAATCTTCTTTCCGTCGGGGGAGAAGGAGGCGGCATCCAGCCAGCGCCCCTTCCAGAGGGAGTCGACACTCTGATCCTCGAGATTCATGATGAAGAGATCGGTAGCCCCGTAGGGTCTCTCGGAGAGATCCTCGTAGCTCCTCGACATGAGAATGCGCTTTCCGTCGGGATGAACGTCGTAGATGCCCGTGCTGTATTTTCCGGCGGTGAGGCGCCGCGTCTCTCCGCCGGGGACCGTCGTGACGTAGAGGAACGAGCGGTCGCCGCCGCCTTCCTGCCGGTCCTCGATATTGGTCAGGCGCTTGAGGCCGCGCTTGTCCGGCTCGGCCTTCTCCGAGACCGTATAGACGATGAACGACCCGTCGCGGGACCAGAGGTAGTCGTCGAAATTCTTCACGCTCTCGAGGACGGTGCCGCATTCGCCCGAGTCGAGATCGAGGAGGCGCAGGGTGCCGGCGTCCTTATCGTCCCCGATCACGTACGAGAGGCGCCGTCCGGCTGGAGCCCACTGGACGTTGGACATCCGGCCGACGTCCCTGATCGTGCGCTCGAGCGAGCCGTCCTTCATCCTGCGGATCTCGAGCCAACTCTGCCGCTTCTCGCTCGTCGGCGATTGGAAACCGATGTTGATCGCGACGAGGCTTCCGTCGGGCGAGAGGGCGGTTCTCGTGATCTGCCGGAGGTAGAGGATTTCGTTCAGGGTGATAATGCGTTCCGGCGAAACGGAGACGGCGAGGGCCTTCTCCGGGCCGCCGCCCGAAACGGAAACGTCGACGCGCCAGTCCGCGGCGGAGGTGTCGGACGGCATGCGGACGGTCTTGACGAGGAGAAGATGCTTTCCGCGCTCGAGCTTCGCCTCCCCCGATTTCGCGTCCTTGAAGCCGCCGCCTTTTTCGCCCTTCGCGATTTCGACGCCGTCGATCGTCGCCCTGAACGGGGCGCTCGAACGCACGCTCACGCTCGCCTTGGTCCAGCGGGACACTTCGACATACGCGGCGAGGTATGCGATTGCCGGCGTTTCTCCGCCGACCGGGATCGACACGCCGTTCGTGTCCGCCGCGGCGCTCCGCCATGCCGCCTTCGCGCCGAAGAGGAGCGCCTGCGCGGCTCCTTCGACCGGCTTCATCGCCGAAAGCGGGATCTCCTCGTAGGAAAGAAGCTTCGCGGCGCCGAATTTCTGTTTCTCCCCGGCGATGAACGCGGGCGGCGGGGACGGGAACGGCCCGAGCATGAGCCATGCGTCGATATGCGCCGACTTTTCGTCAATGGCGGCGGCCACCGGTTTTTCGGCCGCAGCCATATTCGCGGTCGAGATCACGATCAGGACGCAGACGGCTGCGAGAATCGATAGCGCGGAAAGACGTTTCATCGAGGTTCCCTCTTTTGTTAAAGGATCCGGCCGGTATCGGAGCGTCCCCGGCGTCCGGGAGCGCTCGATGCGATGATACGCCCTGCGCGGGTGATTTTCAAGGGAGAGCTCTCGTTCGGATCTCCTTCGATCGGTGCGATCGCGCGAAAGATCGTTGCAATGGCAGGCCCCCTTTCTTATCATATAACGAACGTCGAACGATGGGTCTCGTTCCTGGAAGGTATGGAGAGGATGAAAGGTACGTGCGCTCTTTCCGCCGCCGCGCTGTGCTTCGTGCTCGTGGCGGGCTGCGACGGCACGAGGGGTTCGAGAGATTCCTCGAAGACGTCGGTGGACGCGTCTTCCCGCGAGGGGGCGAAGATGTGGCTTCCCTTCAACGAAGG
Source organism: bacterium (assembly GCA_017885175.1). Taxonomy (GTDB): domain Bacteria; phylum Krumholzibacteriota; class Krumholzibacteriia; order Krumholzibacteriales; family Krumholzibacteriaceae; genus SSS58A. Next base: position 10,449 of record JAFNGP010000047.1, on the reverse strand, counting down.
GATGGCGCTCGCCGCGAAGGAGAAGAAGCACGTCGTCATCGACTTCTACACGACGTGGTGCCGCTGGTGCAAGGTCATGGACCGCGAGACCTTCGCGAATCCGGAGGTCAAGAAGTACCTCGCCGAGAACTTCGTCGCGATCCAGATCGACGCCGAGAGCACGAAGGGGAAGGTGCGCTACAAGGGCGAGGATCTGACGCCGGTCTCACTCGCCCGCAAGTTCGGCGTGAAGAGTTTCCCCTCTCTCGCCTATCTCGACCGGGACGGGGAGCTCGTGAGGGTCGTCCCCGGCTTCTTTCCCGCGAAGACCTTTCTGCCGTTTCTCCGGTATATGCATAAGGAATGTTACAGGCAGCAAATGACGTTCGAGGAGTTCATGAAGAATAGGGGCGAGTGCGACTCGACCGCGGCGATATGAACGCTTTGGGATTTCAGGGAAGGAGAATGAAATGAGAATCGGAGTGCTGACCGGCGGCGGAGACGCGCCGGGACTCAATCCCGCGATAGCGGGGATCGTCGAACGGGCGACGATGGACGGGTACGAGGTCGTCGGGCTCAAGCGCGGATGGCAGGCGCTCGCGATACGCGAGAACGACAATCACGTCGTGAAGCTCGGCCCCGAGATCATCCGCGAGTACAGCCGCCTCGGCGGGAGCAAGATCCAGTGCAGCAGGACCAATCCGGTGAGCCCGAAGAACGACCGCACCGACATCGTCAAGGAGAACATGAAGAAGTTCAAGCTCGACGCCGTCATCGCAATCGGCGGCGAGGATACGCTCGGCGCGGCCGAGGTGCTCTCCGAACGGGGAGTCCCGGTGGTCGGCATTCCGAAAACGATCGATCGGGACCTTACGGGCACCGAATACACGCTCGGCTACGATACGGCCCTCAACGTTATCTGCGAGAGCGCGGAGCGGGTGGCGCACACGGCGGAATCGCACGAGACGATATTCTTCCTGGAAGTCATGGGACGGCACGCCGGGTGGCTCGCTCTCCGGGGCGGGGAATCGGCGTTCGCGGACGTCATCCTGATTCCGGAGTATACCTTCTCCATCCAGAAGCTCATATCGGTGCTCAAGGAGAGGCAGAAGGAAACCGACGATCTGAATCTGGGCTTCGAGCACCGCTACAAGATCATCGTCGTCGCCGAGGGCGCCCACATCGAAGGCGAGGAAGCGGTGCGGCGCGACAGCAAGCTCGACGAGTTCGGGCATTACAGCCTCGGCGGCGTGGGGGATTACCTCAAGAGCCTTCTCGAGCACGAGTTCAAGCACACGCGCTACACGGCGCTCGCGTACCTCCAGAGGGGCGCGCCCCCGACGCAGCGCGATCGCCAGATCGGGCGGAGATTCGGCCACAGCGCCGTGGAGCTCGTCAAACAAGGAAAATTCGGACACATGGTGGCCGTGCAGAAGTCGAAGCTTGTCGTCGTCCCGCTCAGGGAAGTGCGCAAATCCCCGCGCCTCGTCGACGTCGACAAGCTCTACGACAAGGAACGGCTCAACGTGAAGATCGAGAACCCGCTCCTCGATACTTGACTGACGGCTTCGGGGAAGGAAAAAGAATCGAATCGCCACGCGGCCGAGCCGACGCTCTCGACCTGAAAGAGGGGCGTCAGCCTCTCCTGAAGACCGCGACGGTTTCCGCGTGGTACGTCGCGGGGAAGAGATCGACGAGGTTGATCTCGTAGAGGATGTAGCCCGCCTCGACGAGCGCCTTCGCGTCCCGCGCGAAGGTCGGCGGATCGCACGAGACGAAGATGAGCTCCTGCGGCTTGATTCTGATGATTCCCTGAAGCACCGCCTTCGGAAGCCCCAGACGCGGCGGATCGACCATGATGATGTCGTATCCGCCGAGCCTTCCGATCTCCTTCTCCGCGTCCCCGCGCCGGAACCTGGCGTTCGCGACCGCGTTGAGCCGCGCGGCCGCTATGGCGTTCCGAACCGCCTCCTGATTCTGCTCGATGCCGAAGGCCTCGACCGCCATCTTCGCGAGCGGAAGGGTGAAGAATCCGGCGCCGCAGTAGAGGTCGAGAAGCTTCCGGCGCACGGCGCCGGGAAGCGAGACGACGAGCTCGACGAGAGGTGTCGCGAGGAAGCGGTTGACCTGAAAGAACGAGCCGCTGTTCACGGGGAACATGAGTCCGCCCGCCTCCATAAGGACCTCGGGAGGCCCCGGGCGGTCGAGAAGCCCCCAGAAATGCACCGCGCCGAACTTGTCCATTCGAACGCGGACCTCGGAGAGCGGCTCGAACGCCTCGGGCGGGATCGCGGCGATCTCCTTTCTCATCTCTTCGGGAAGCAGCAGGCATCCCTGCGGAGGGAAGGGAACGAGGGTGTCCGATTCCCTCATGAGGAATCCGGGGCGCCGGGTGGCGTCGACCTTGAAAATGGCGTGGTTCCGGTACCCATAGCGCTCGGGGCAGGGAATGACGCGCTTGAACTCGGTCGTGGTCTTTCCGATGCGCTCGAGGTCCTCGAGGATGTTCTCGCGCTTGACCCGCATCTCGTCCTCGTAGCCGAGGTGCTGCAGGTGGCAGCCGCCGCACGAACCGAAGACGGGGCATTCGGCCTCGCGCCGCAGGGGAGAGGGCTCGACGATTCGATCGACGCGGCCGAATATAATGTTCTTCTTCTCGCGCACGGCGGTGAACTCGACCGTGTCCCCGGGNNGCCGTGTACGGAATGAACGCCGTCTTGCCCTCGACGAACGCGAGTCCATAGCCTCCGTGTACGATCTTCTTGATTTCCGCGATCATGCTAAGAGATATAACAGGCCGTCCGCCCGGGCGAAACACATTTCTCGGATAATATGCCGGCATGCGGGCAACTTACTCTTTACCGGCGGGCAGCCGAAGACTATACTCGCCTGAAATTACCGGGAGTTCCGCATGAGAATCGGCATGATGATGAAATGGAAGATCCCGCCGCCCAACGTGCGCGTGCAGAACGAGGCGCGCACCTTGCTGACGGCCGGGCATAAGACTTTTTTCCTCATCGAGGGGAGGCCGGGCGAGGCGCGCGAGGAGGCGATGAACGGGTTGCAGGTGGTGAGAGGCGTCAGGATGGGGAGGCCGCGGGAGATCCTGCACCGTTATACGTTCAATTTCACCTACCGGGATCCGGCCTGGACGACGGCGATCGAGCGTTTCGTCCGCGAGCACAGCCTTGACGTTCTCCACGTGAACGATCTGCCCCTCCTCAAGGAAGGCATCCTCGCGGGAAAGCGGCTGGGGATCCCCGTCGTCGCGGATCTCCACGAGAACTATCCGGCGGGGCTCCAGGTCTGGTATACGAATCGCCTGAAGAAGGCGACGATCTACGAGTACGGCCGCTGGGCGAGGTACGAGCGCGCGGCGCTTCGCGACGTCGACGCGATCGTCGTCGTGATCGAGGAGGCCCGCGACAGGCTCATGGACCTCGGCATAAGCGCGGAGAAGATCTCCGTCGTGCCGAACACGGTGCCCGCGCAGTCGGGGGACGTCCCGGTCGATCCCGAAATCGTCGGGCGCTACCGCGACCGGTTCGTCGTGTCGTACATCGGCGGCTTCGCCCCGCACCGGGGCCTCGATACCGTCATCAGGGCGCTTCCGCTCGCGCGGGAGCAGGTGCCGGATCTGAAGCTCCTCCTCGTCGGCGGCGGCAACGAAGGGTACCGGAGGCGTCTCGAGAATCTCTCTCGCGAGCTTCACTGCGAAGACCTCGTCGAGATGACCGGCTGGAAGCCGCAGGACGCGATCTGGAGCTACATCGAGGCGAGCGCCGTATGCCTCGTTCCGCACGCGCGGAATCCCCATACCGACACGACGATCCCCAACAAGATATTTCAATACATGATGCGCGGAAGGCCCGTGATCGTGAGCGATTGCCCGCCGCTCGCGCGGATCGCGCGCGACACGGGCGGCGGGCTCGTGTTTCGCTGGGACGATCCGGCCGCTCTCGCGGGAAGAATCGTCGAGCTCTACAAGAACGAGGGCATGAGGAGAAAAATGGCGGAGACGGGGCGCGCGAGCGTGCTCGAACGCTACACGTGGGAACAGACGAGCGGGCCGCTCGTCGATCTCTACCGGAGACTCGCGACGATGAGAAAGGCTTGAGGAGCGGATATGGCGTCCAACGAGCACCCGATGAAGGTCAAGCTGCTCGATCTCGTTCCCCAGTACGAAAGCATCAGGGACGAGATCGGGGCGGCGATCGATGAAGTCCTCTCGACGCAGCAGTTCATTCTCGGGAAGAAGGTCGAAGCGCTCGAGGAGGAAATCGCCCGTTACTGCGGGGTGAAGCACGCCGTCGGCGTCGCGTCGGGCACGGACGCGATCCTGCTTACCCTTATGGCGCTCGGCGTGAAGGAGGGGGACGAGGTTGTCACGACCCCGTACACCTTCTTCTCGACGGTGAGCTGCATCACGCGCCTCGGCGCGCGGCCCGTGCTCGCCGATATCGACCCCCGGACGTACAACGTCGATCCGGACCGCGTGTCGAAGCTCGTCACGCGCAAGACGCGGGCGATCCTCGTCGTGCATCTCTTCGGCCAGATCGCCGAGATGGACGCGATCTCGGAAGCGGCCGGCCGCTCGGGAATTCCGGTCGTCGAGGACGCGTGCCAATCGATCGGCGCGCGATACAAGGGAAAGAGGGCGGGCTCGCTCGGCGCGGCGGGCTGCCTCTCCTTCTTCCCCTCGAAGAATCTCGGCGGCTTCGGCGACGGGGGAATGATCGTGACCGATAATCCGTCGCTCGCGGACGCGGCGCGGATACTCAGGGTCCACGGAGGGCGCGAGAAATACTATCACGACGTCGTCGGAATCAACAGCCGCCTCGACGCCCTGCAGGCCGCCGTTCTCCTCGTGAAGCTTAAGCGCCTCGACGGGTGGCACGAGGGGCGGAGAAAGAACGCCGCGTACTACGACCGGGAGCTCTCGAAAGCGGCGGGTGTGACGATCCCGTACGTGGAGCCCCACAACGAGAGCGTGTACAACCAGTACGTGATCCGGGTGAAGGAGCGCGACGCGCTGCGGGAGCGTCTCCGCGAGCGGGGCGTCGGCTGCGACGTGTACTATCCCGTTCCGCTCCATCTCCAGAAATGCTTCGCCTTCCTCGGCGGGAAGCCGGGGGATTTTCCCGAATCCGAGCGGGCGGCGCGGGAAACGCTCGCTCTCCCCGTGTACCCCGAGCTCGGGGCCGCGGAGAAGGAATACGTCGTTACGAGCGTCCGCGATTTTCTGGAGCGCCGCGCATGAAGGTCGTCTGTTTCTCGGAGATCCAGTGGCGCTACGTGAGGACGCGCAAGCAGCAGGTGCTCTCGCGCTTTCCCGCCGACTGGGAGATACTCTTTCTCTCGAGCGTCGTGAGGGGGAAGCCGAATAATTTCAGGCCCATGCGCGACGGCCGCGTCGTNNGTGCGCTTCGTCTGGAACGCCGTCATTCTGCTCTGGCTCGCCGCGATCTTCCTGGCCACCGGATTCCACCGCGGAGAGCGCGTGTTCTACGTCTCGAATATCTACTACGCGGCGGTTCTTCCGTTTCTCTCGCGTTCGCTCCTCCTCTACGACTGCAACGACGATCATCTCGCGTTTCCCGATACGCCGCCGTGGGCGCGCAAGTATTTCCTCGGCCTCGCGCGGTCGGCGGATCTCGTGATCGCGGTCAGCACGAGGCTCGCCGAGATTCTCGGCGAGGCGGGAGTCGAGGACGTGCGTCTCGTGGGGAACGGCGTCGATTACGATCTGTTCCGCTCGGCCGCAGAATCGGGCGTTCCGGACGACATGAGGGGGCTTGCCCGCCCCATCATCGGATATTCGGGGGCCGTGGCCCAGTGGTTCGATTTCGAGCTGCTCGATTCTATAGCCGAATCCTTTCCGCGCTGCTCGATCGTCATGGTGGGGCCCGTATTCGGCCCGCAGGCCGCGGAGCTCGCCGCGGTTGCGTCGCGCCGCGGCAACGTGTTCCATCTCGGGGCGAAGCCCTACGAGAGGCTCGGGAGCTATATCGCGGCGATGGACGTCTGCGTCATTCCGCTCAAGATGAACGATCTCATGCGATCCGCCGACCCGAACAAGCTCTACGAATACGCCGCGTGCGGCCGGCCGATCGTCACGATGAAGCATTCCGAGGATCTCGAGCCCCTCCGGGGAATGATTCACCTCGCCGCTTCGCGCCCCGAGTTCATCGAAGGGATCCGGCTCGCGCTCGCCTCGGGCGCGAACCAGGAGACGCTCCTCGAGTTCGCGCGGAAGCGGAGCTGGCAGGCGCGCGCGGACGAGATCGTCTCCCTCGTGCGGGAATCGATCGCGCGGAAGCGCGCCGGAACTTGAAAGGAGGATCCATGGATCGATCGGTCGGACAGATCGTGCTCGCGCTCGCCGTCCTCGCGCTTCTCGCGGGAGGCTGCGCGAGGCGCGAGGGAACCTCCGCGCTCTTCATCCTGGAGGAGCTCGAGACGGCGTCCGCCGTGAAGGACCCCTCGGCGCGGGTCGAGCGTCTCTCGATCTTCATAGCCAACCACCCGGGCCACCCGTACCGGTTCGTCGCGTACAACCGGATGTTCGAGACGCTCGGGACCGAGATGAAGGATGAAGCGGGAATGGAGGCGCGTCTTGCCGGGGCGCTCGGCACGGAGAGGAATTTCGTCGCGCGGGGCGAGCTGCTTCTCGGCAAGTTCATCTATCTCATGGAAAAGGACAAGTCCGCCGCCGCGGCGTTCGCCGACTCCCTCTTCCTGACCGAGCGCTCCCCGCGGCTTTTTCTCATGATGGGGTACAATCTCATGGATCCGAAGGCCGATCAGGATCTCGCCGTGAAGTGTTTCCTCAGATCGGCCGATCTCTCGACCGGNNCGGTATCTCGCGCTGGCGGCCGGCAATCCCGAGGCGGATATGCTCATGGGGAAGATACTCTGGGAGGAAGGAAAGCGCGCGGAGGCCCTCGACTCGTACGTCGCGTGCGCCGCGCGTATGCCGGGCGCGAGGGCCGAGGTGAGGCTCGATAGTCTGTACGCGCTCGTCAACCCCGGCGCGGGTGATCTCGACGAGACGATCATGGCGCGGCGGATCGGCGACGAGGGTCCCATGCCGGAAGGGGTATTCGTCGATCTCGACGGGAAGCCCTATGATTTTTCGAAGCTCAGGGGAACGAAGATCGTGCTCTACGCCCTGAGCCCCACCTGAATGCCCTGCGTTGCGGAGTTTCCGCAACTCGAGCGCCTCGCCGGTCGGGAAAAGGAGCTCGGCTTCAAATTCCTCGGCCTCGAGGTCAAGGGCCTGCTCGCCAGGATGCGCGCCGTCGTGAAGGAGAAGAAAACGACCTTTCCGATCCTGCTCGACGACCGCCGTCTGGCGCGCGAGATTCTGCAGATTCCGGGAACGCCGACGACCTTCGTCATCGACGGGCAGGGGAGAATACGCGCGCGCCTTGTCGGAGCGGCGGAAGATATCGACGGAATCATCGCTGAAGTGCTGCGGAGGATCTGAGGAAAAAATTCGGGGTTCCCGTCGTGTAGTTGTGGCCAAGGTGCTGTGCTGCTAGTCCTGACGGGAACCCCTTTTTGTCTCTCCCGGCCTCTTTTTTTTCTGAGGCCTGCTTGAATATAACATGAAATCACTTTTAGTCAATAATAATTATTCTATTTCTTAACGAATTTTGCTATCGTGCAACTATTTGTCGTATTTTGAGTTATAAGGCTGTAAGGTTGGTGTTCTTGCGATAATGGGTGGTTCTACCTATATGTTGATAAGTGTCGGATCGGGTCAGGTGCGGCCCGTGTCCGCAAGGCGGTGAGCCGCCCTCAGAGGCTCGGAAATTCTGAATCGCCCGGTGCAGGAGAGGACGATCGAAACCGCTTTCTTCAAGTTCACGAGGTGTCCCACCGACACGTAGAGAGGCTTCGTCCGGTCGCGCGTCCTCAGCACCGAGCCGATCGTGGGGATCCCGAGAACCAGCCCGAGATGGCTCGCGAGACCGAGCCCGCGGGGATGCGCGACTCCATGGCCGTCGCAGAGGATGCAGTCGGGCGTGCGGCTGAGCCCCCGCCATGCCCCCGCGACGAGCCCTATCGCGCGCCCGTCCCACGAGCGCCTCACGAGCGAGCGGAGTCTCTTCTGTATCTCGATCCCTTCCGCGGGAGCGACGTTCCAGACGTCAGGCGAGCTCAAACTCCTCCTCCGGAAACGGGACGTGCACGGGAAAGCCCTTTTCGGCGAGAAGCGCCGCCAGCTTCTCGGACTGGTCTTCCTCTCCGTGAACGACGAAGACCTTTTTCAGACGGCCCTTGAGCGGCGCGATGTAATCGACCAGATCCCGCTGATCCGCGTGCGCGCTGAAGGCGTTCATGACGACGACCTCCGCCCTGAGCGCGTGCTCCTCCCCGAATATNNACGATGAGGATCGTGTTGGCCGGATTCTGGATGTTGTTCCGCAGATGGTGGAGAATGCGCCCCGCTTCGCACATCCCCGACGCCGAGACGATGATCATGGGCCTCGGGTCTCCGTTGAGCTTCTTCGAGTCGGCGACGTCGGTGACGTACTTGATCCGCTTCGTGCCGAACGGATCGTCGTTCCCGCGGATGCGGCGGAGCGTCTCCTCGTCGAAGCACTCCTCGTGCCGCCTGAACACCTCGGTGATATCGACGGCCAGCGGGCTGTCGACGTATATGGGAATATCCGGGATGCGGTTCTCCCTGATGAGCATGCTCAGGAAGTAGACGATCTCCTGCGTCCGCTCGAGCGCGAACGAGGGAACGATGATCTTCCCCTTGCGCTCGACGGTCGCGCGGACCGTTCTCGCGAGCGTCTCCGCCGCTTCCTCCATCGACGCGTGGGTCCGGCCGCCGTACGTGCTCTCGACGATCAGGTAATCGACGTCGGGCGGCGTTTCGGGATCCCTGAGAATCGGCATGTTCTTCCTGCCGAGATCGACGGCGTACGCGAGTCTCCTCGACTCGCCGTTTTCCCGGAGCTCGACGAGCGGCGTCGCCGATCCGAGCACGTGCCCGGCGTCGTAGAAGGTCACCGATACTCCGTCCGCGACCTCGACCGGCACGCGGTACCGGTAGCCGCGGAAACGCCTGAGCGACGCCTCGGCGTCTCTACGGGTATAGAGCGGGGCGCGGGGCGGGAGCCTTTTCTCTCGCTGGAGCTTGTTGACGAACTTGACGTCCTCTTCCTGGATATGCCCGCTGTCGGGAAGCATCGCCGCGCAGAGGTCGCGGGTCGCCTCGGTCGCGTAGATTCTCCCGCCGAAACCGCGTTTCACGAGGCTCGGGATATTGCCGCTGTGGTCGATATGCGCGTGGGAGAGGATGCATGCGCCGAGCTCGCGCGGATCGAAGGGGAAGCGGGAGTTCTTCTCGAACGATTCGTCCCGCCTTCCCTGAAACAGCCCGCAGTCGATGAGGAGCTTGGAACGGCCGAGCGCGATCATGTGCATGGAGCCCGTGACCGTTCTCGTCCCGCCGAGGAATTTCACCCGTGCGCTCAACGGCGCCTCCTTTTCTAGATGTACGATTCGAGCTTCAGCGACAGCCGCGATCTTTTCCCGCCCCGCGAGAGCTCGATTTGATACGTCGTGCCTTCCGGCGCTTCGAAAAGCGCCATGATCTCGCGGACGCTCTTGAACCGGACCGTTTTCGCGCCCGCGATCTCGACGATGACGTCTCCGGGCCTGAACCCGGCTCTCGCGGCCGGCGAATCCGGCAGAACCGAAACGACGACGACGCTCCCGTTCTCCTTTCGCGCGAGCTGGAGCCCCGATCGATCCGGGTAGAACGCCTCTTCGAAGCGCGCGTTCTTTTCGAGGAGCACGCGCTGCTTTCGGTAATCGAGCGTCACCGTGAAGCGCTCGAGGATGTCGTTTCCGACGATCCCGTCCACGCTCTCGAGAACGCCGATCCCCTTCATGCTCCGCGTGATCGCGAGAACGGGCCTCGCGATCGTGAATCCCCCGAGCCCCAGGGAATCGAACCTGCACAGGGAAGCCGTTTCGTCGCCGCCGGCGCCGCGGATCGCCATGGGGATCGTGCGCCGGCCGCCGGCGATCCCCGTCCTTCCGGCGAAGGCGGCCTGCAGAAGCGAGCTGTTCGCTCCCGTGTCGAGGTAGAAGGTGGCCTTCGCCGTGTCGAGAGACGCGGGGAGCGTGAAAATGTTATGAACGAGGGGTGCCTCGACGATCCGCTCGCCGCCGCGCGGCGAGAACGAGTCGGGCTCGGCGAAGGCGATGATTTCCCGCTCGAAGTCGATCCGCGTGACGAAGCGGCTCAGGAAATCGTAGCCGAGCACGCCGCCGATCTCGATCTCGTCGAACTTTCTCAGGAGCTTCGAGATGGGGAACGTGATGGCGATCTGCTCCGAGAGCTCGATTCCCCCGATCGAGAGCCCCGGCACGCGCGTCATGTGGAAATCGGCCATCCCGCCGGCGCCCGCTCCCGGGATCGTGCCGCCGAGGGGAAGCCCCATC
>JAFNGP010000046.1 GCA_017885175.1 bacterium | reverse complement strand
GCCTTCGTCTGCAACTCGCGCTACGGATGGTTCAACGAGGGGCAGACGAGCGGGCCATCGATCCATTTCATGCGCGAGTTCTTCGACGCCGTTTTCACGGAAGGGTACACGACGCTCGGCGCGGCGAACCATCGGTCGAAGGACGAAACTGTGCCCTTCCTCGATCTCCCGGATGAGTGGGAGCCCGGCGCGGTGAGATGGTGTTTCTACGGGCTGAACCTCCTCGGCGATCCGGCCCTCGACGGATGGACCGATACGCCCGAATCTCTCGCCGTCTCGCATCCCGACGGAATGGGCAGGAACGCGGCGGGAATCGAAATCGAGACGGGCCTGCCCGGCGCGGTGGCGTCCCTGTACCGCGACGGCGTCTGTTACGGAAAGGGCGCGGCGGACGCCGCCGGCCACATCGATCTCGTGCGGTTCTTGACGTTCCCCGATTCGATCTCGTCGATCGAGCTGAACGTCGTCGCGCACAACCGCTACGTGCGCCGGGACACGCTCGCCGTCATCGAAACGACGTCCGCCGACGTGCTCGCGCCCGCGCGTGCGGCGCTCGAGCAGAACGCCCCCAATCCGTTCAATCCGTCGACCGTCATCCGCTTTTCCCTCGCGCGGGACGGAGAGATCGATCTTCGCGTCTACGACGCCGCGGGAAGGGCGGTCGCGACCCTTGCGCGCGGCCGCGCGGCGAAGGGAGCGCACGCCGTCACGTGGAGACCGAACGGGCTCTCGAGCGGGATATATTTCTACGTCCTGAGAACGCGGGAGGCGACGATCACCCGCAAGGCGGTGCTCATCCGGTAAGCGGCGCCCGCGAGCGCGCAGCCGTTCAATCCCGCCGGGGGAGCTCGGAGACAAATTCGAGAAATTTATTTCCCGTGCGCGGAATCGATTCCACGAGGTGAACGCCGCATTCGATGTCCCCTCCGAAATAGCGCTCCGTCATTTCGCCGAAGAACCGCTCGATGCGGCCGATTTCCTTCGGCGCGAGGATCCGGCCGGGCACGAAGTAGAAATCGAGCCGTCCCTCGACGCGCTGGACCGCCTGGCACTGGGCAACGAGCCCCCCGAGCGAAACGAGCGATTTGACGATCTGATCGACCGCGATGCTCGGAAACACCCGGCCGCCCGATCCATACACGCTCATCCCGACCCTTCCCATGATGTCCCCGATGACGAGCCCCTTCCTCCCGCACGGACAGGCGAATCCTTCTCTGAATTTGAGGTAATCTCCGAGCCTGTAGCGGATGAACGGAAACGAGTGCGAAAGAAGATTCGTGACGACGACCTCTTCGTTTTCGATCTCCACGATCACGTGCTCTTCGTTGACATGCAGGCTTCCCTCGGGGCACTCGAACGCGATTATCCCCGCCTCCGCGGCGCCGTATTCGCCCCTGATCGGCTGGTCGAACGCGCCTCGCGCCTCGTCCTGATAATGCGGAAATATCTTTTCGGAAGTCCCCTTCACGAGCCTGAGCCCGTGAAATCCTTCGCCGGGATGCCGTTTATTCACGAACCGCGCGAATTCGTAGAGCAAGCTCGAGTATCCGGTCAGATACTCCGCCCTCGCGAGCTTCCCGTAGAAATCCTCGAACGTCTCCGGGGAAAGATCGAATCTTTTTTGCCGGAAGCGATTCTGGAGAAAGTCGAGAAACCGGTTTTTCAGGCGGAGGGCCGGGCGAGGCGGAATCGACCAGAGATATCCGCTCGGCATCCACGGATCGACTCCATACCAGCTATAGCCCCGGGCGATGGCGGCCCGGTGCTGCGCGTCCCAGTCGGATGTGCGATAAAAGGAGAACGGGATGCTCGTCGTCCCCGCCGTCTTCGAATAGACGAGCCTTCCGCCCCTCCCTCCGTTCTGAATCGTATCCCTGTGCGAGGCGATCTCCTTTTTGCTCACGGAGGGAAGCGCTTTGAAGCCGGCGAGCGAATCTACATCGCAATCGAATCCGTGTCTCTCGAAACGCTCCCGATAGAACGGAGCGTGCTCGCGCGCATGCGCAAGGAGCGTCCGGAGCTTCGCGAGCTGCGCGGCTTCGTGCTTTTCCTCGCTCCACCATTGGGATTCCTTGAGCTCCTCGAGGTACGCGAGAACGCTCGCGCCTCTCATCCGGGAGCCCGCGCCATAGATTATCCTCGCGAGAGCATTATTCATCGCAGAGTCCGTTCAACGAGCGGGACGAGAATATTTCCGATGATCGCGCGTTCGGAAAAGGATTCCACGTACTCGAGCGCCTTCCCGCGCATCGATTCGTACAGACGTTCGTCGGCGGAGAGCCGGCCGACCGCCTCGCGTATCTTTTCGGGCGACCGCACCGGAACGAGGAATCCCCTCACGCCGTCCTCCACCATCTCCGGCAGCGAAAGCCAGTTCGTCGCGACGACCGGAACTCCCGCCGCGTAGGCTTCGAGAATGACCGCGGGATAGCCTTCTCCCAAGTGATAGGTCGGCAGAAGCACCGCGTCATATCCGGCGACGATCCCGCTCACTCCCCCCGGCTCGAGCGTGCCGCGGTAGGAAAGATTCGAATGCTTCGAAATCAGGCGGAGGAATTCCTCGCGGTCGCGACCGCGCCCGGGCCCGCCGGCCGGCGCCCGGCCCCGCCGGCGCCCCCCCGCCCGGCGCGCGCCNNGCGCCGCCGAGCGCGTCAAGGATGTCGAAGACGCCCTTTTCCCTCTTGATCTGGCCGAAGAACGCGCACTTCCCCGAATATCGCTTCGGCGCGAGCTTTGCGCCGAATACGTCGTCAGGCAGAAAGTTGGGCAGCACGAGCAGACGATCCTCGGGCAATCCCGCCTCGACAACGAGCTCGCGCGCGAGCGTTTTCGTTTCGGGCAGGAAACACGTGGCTCTGCGCAAGACCGCGACGGCGAGACCCCGCCACGGCCGGGGAGTCATGCAAATCCTCCGCGCGAGGAAAGCGCCGAACGCCTTCACGAGAACAGGCTTCCGGAACAGGGTGCACCATACGATGATGGGGAGCCCGGCGGTAAGAATGAACCGGCTGTTCGCCCACAGCAGAACGACGCCGCAGGGGGGCAGCTTCACGACAAACTCGAGGAACACGCGCACCCCGCGCAGCACGTCTCTCGGCGTGAGCCGCTCTTCCGGCACACGCACCCGGTCCCCCGGAGACGTATCGATGCACTCGATCGCGATGCCGTGTTCGCGCCAGTATACGCTTCGCGAAACGTTGAGCGTGAGCACCGTATCCCCGCCGATGGGCGGGGGAAAGGGACCGATAAGAAGCGCGTGTTTTGCCTTCATAATGGGTTCTACCATATTGACACAGGCGGCCGAAACGTGCTAGAATTAATGTGTTGATGGATTCTCTCTCTCCTCTTCTTCTCTCCGCGGTCAGTGATCGAGCTTTTTCTAAATCCGCACGGCTTCTGTAACTGCTTTAAAATAGAAGGTATCGACGATGCGTACACCCTTGTTGATCGTGTTGTTTCTATTCGTTTTGGCTATCGCCGCGAATGTTCCCGGAACAGCCGCCGCGGCCGAGTCCACGACCGGTTTCGTCGCGTGGGCGCTCGATAGAGCCGGCGAAATGGACCTTCGCTGGAACCGCATGACCGGCCAGGGCGCGGCGAACGCCGCGGAGGCCCGGGACGGGACCGGCACGGCGGCCGAGCGTACGCCCTCTTCCGCCAGGATCGCCCGCGGAACGGAGCTTTCGCACAGCGTCATCACGTCGCGTTCCTTCCTGCGCACGGTGTCGACGAAAGCCGAGTTCCTGCCGCTCAGCACGCGCAAGCGAAGCGACGCCGCGAGGGGCGTCTCCAGGCTGCAGAGCCCCGCGAAGGCCCGCCTCTCGGGGCCGTTCAGCGTGAGAAGGCCGCTCAACTCGTCCCTCCAGCAGAAGAATTTCTTCCACACCTTCGGGGCGTCGGTCGCGAGACCCAAGCTCGATTCGTTCGGCAGCAGTATCCACAAGACGGGACACACGCGCGGCAGAGGCGTTTCGCGGCCTGCCACCCGGGCGGACAGACCGCGGCTCCTGTAATCGACGACTATGGCCCGGCGGCTCCCGGATGTCGAGACATCGCGGCAGGGGATTCACCCCTGCCGCTTTTTTTGCCCCGGCCGGGGCAAAAAGAGAGCCGGACGCCAAGGGCGCCCGGCTCATCGGGAGCAGTGATATCCCCGCTCTTAGAAGAGGCTCTTTATCGCGCCCCAGTTCGTTTCCTGCACGCTGATGCACGTCGGGCAGATGGTCGAGGTCAAGCCGGTGAAATCCATCAGATAGTTTTCCGGCCAGCACGAACCAAGGATGCCGCCCGACACGCTATGCACGACGATCTTGATTTGCCCATCGGCAAGCGCGGTGGGGCTTCCATCCTCGTTCACACAACCCATCATCGCGAAAAGCTTGAGCGTGCAAAGCAGGTTGTAGCCGGGGTTCCAGCCATCCATCGGAGGCCAGTAGGTTATAGAGATGCCGGTGTCGGGGTCGCCGAGCTGAAGGCTGGTCTCGGGAATTGTCCATCCAACCTGAGCAATGCCGGTAGGATAGCAGAGCTCGAACTCGGCGGCATTGAGGTAGCAGCCGGTGTCGTGCACGTAGACATACCCATCGAACATCTCAAGAGCCGTCGGGCTATAGGACATCTGGTAACCGTTATACGTGAAATAAACCCCCATCGTCGGCGCGGCGAACAGAGCAGCCGGGAGAAGAAGAATCATCGTGGCAATTATAGCAGCTTTCATGACTACTCCTTTTCATCGGGACTCGTGAAGCCAAGCTGAATCCAGGAAACTGTGCCTCGAAGATCGATGCAAAATGCTTCCCGAAGTATGATTTCCCCTCAGTTATCACCTCCTGTTATAACAAGTTAGAGACAATCGCACCCAAGCTTTCTCGATCCAAGACTGATGGCCCGGCTGCCGGTAAATTTGATAGGATTAATGCGGGAGTATTGTATCACAGATGGAAACAAAATGCAACAATCATCTGCAGGCAAAAAGAGAGCCGGACGCCACAGGCGCCCGGCTCATCGGGATCAGGGATATTCCCGCTCTTAGAAGAGGCTCTTTATCGCGCCCCAGTTCGTTTCCTGGACGCCGACCTGGTACGGGCAGAAGATCGAGGTCAGGCCCGTATACTCGAACAGATTGTTCTCCGGGAAACAGGCGCCCTGGATAAGCCCTGCGTCCGGATGCGCGATCACTCTGATCGGCGCGTCGACCATCGTCTCGCACGAACTGAGCGCCATAAATTGGACGGTGACGAGAAGATTGTAGCTCCAGCCGTCCATCGGAGGCCAGATGGCCATGGAGAATCCTGCCGGAAGGGATCCCAGCGTAACGTAGTCGCCGGGCAGGGTGGTGCCCATGAGAACGACGCCGGGCGGGATCTCAAGGGCGAATTCCGCGGCGGTCAGGAAGCACGCGGTATTCTGCGCGTATATATAACCATAGAACTGCTCAAACTGCATCGGACTGTAGTGCATCTGGGTCGGGGCGTACGTGAAATAAACACCCATCGTCGGACCTGCAAACAGAGCAGCCGGGAGAAGAAGAATCATCATCGCTATTATTGCAGCCCTCATGACTACTCCTTTTCATCGGGANNTCATCGGGACTCGTGAAGCCAAGCTAAATGCCTAAGCTACGTTGCCAAGATTGATGTAAGGTTATTAACCTCTACCTCTCGCCCCTTCTATCACCTCCTTCACCGCACCCTGTTCAAGGGATACCGCTGTCAAATCTCTTCATCATCCAAAACCTAAAAGGCATCTTCCTTCAGTAATTCTACCATAGATAGAATGAAAATTCAATTATTATCTCTCGCGTTGGAGAAGAAGGAGGATCGCCCGGCGACCCTCGCAAACCTCACCGGGCCTCAGGTATACTGCAGGACATTCTCACGGTTTCGCAGGAACGAAAATCATAACATGCAGAGATTGAATGGGTTACCACGCCGTCGGCTACGGGCATTTCCCCGATGATCGTAGCGGGCCGGGGCGATCCGAACCCGAGTCTGCGCCTCCAGCCGCCTTTCCCGCCATTCATTCTTCTTGTGCACCCAGCCTCACAAAGCATAGATTTATGCCATCGAGGGAGATTCCGTGCGCGTATGCCCGCCGCAAAGGTAAATAAAATGATGAGAAGGATCTTACTCGTCTCCGCGGTATCGCTCTGTCTCGCCGCCCTCGCCGGATGCGGCGGCGACGAGACTGCGCCGCCGCCGGGCTCCGATACGATACGCGTCGCCTTCCAGGACGGCGTATCGCCCTCGGCCTCGTATCACGGCACGGCGGACGCCGTCCTCAAGGACGATCCCGACGCCGCTGCCGCGAACGTCAACTTCGGCACGGCTCCCTCCGACACGCTCGGCGCCGTTCTTCTGTCGACCGCGTTCTACGAACGGCGTTTCATCGTACGAATGGATATATCCTCGATCACGGATTGCTCCGCGGTGGTTTCGGCGCGCCTCTCGATCCGCGTCACGCCCCCGGCGCCCGACTCGATAACGCTCGAAGCCCATCTGGTCAACCCGTCGACCTATCAATGGACCGAGGGATTCGGAGGGTCCGCGGACGGTGTATCGTGGGAGACGATCGACGGAGCGGTTCCGTGGGCGCCCGCGGGGGGAAATTTCTACAGCTCCGTTATCGACGAGCGAACGGTTTCGAGCGACAGCGTCGTGACGTTCGCCCTCTCTCCGGCGCTCGTGATGGAATGGATCCAGACCCCGTCGTCGAACCACGGGATCATCATCAAGACCACGGACGTCTCGCGCGCGCGTTACACCATCGTCTTCCAGCGCGAGTCCAGCGGCGCCGACCGGCGGCCGCGCCTCGAGATCGCGTACCTGCCGGGCGGTTGAGGCGGTTGATATCGCTTCCGGCGGCGCCGGAAGTCGCCCCCGCCGGTCGGGCATGACCGGCACTCTCCATGCAACTCCTCCAGTCCCGGGAGATCGTGCGCCGGCGCGGGAACCGGGCTCCGGACGCGGCATTTCCATCCGTTCGCCATTGTTCCCCGTCGTTTCCCGTTATTCCACGATCTGGACCGGCGCATATTTGTGAATGCGGAAGGACCGTGGCAATATGCATCGCGAAAAAGCTCTCTTAGCGCTCATCGCCGTCGCTCTCGTCGCGTGCGGATGCGGCGACACGTCGACCGATCCTCCGCCGGCCGCCGTTCCGCGCGATTACCCCGAAAAATCGGCCGTTCACTGGAAATCGTTCGAGTCCTGGGATACCGGGACGATCGAGGCGGCGGCCGAGTCGAATCTGATCATCTTCCCGCTGGCGTGGTGCTATTCGACGGAGTCGAGAGGAATCCTGAGCGAGCTTCGACGGCTCAATCCGGATATCCAGATCATCGGCTACCAGAGCGTCATGGGAGTCACGACCCTCTACCCGGACACGACCTACCTGCGAACGACCCTTCCCTACGTGCTCGATTACTACAACGCGGTCAGGAATGACTGGGCATGGACGACGGCCGGGGACACGCTCATGATCTGGAAGGATCTCATCACTCTCAATCCGGTCAAGAACGGCGCCCTCAACGTCGAGCTCATCGAAAAGCTCGTCGACCTCATCGCCGAGTACCAGAGCTCGAGCGGCGCCCCCGTGGACGGCATCATGCACGATTACTTCAGCACCTATCCGTATATCAATCCGTCCATCCGGGACAGCGTTATCGGCGACGTCGATTTCGACGGGGACGGCATTATATTCGATAACGACACCGACGAGCAGGGCCTCTTCTACCTCTGGCAAAAGGAATACGCGAAGGCGCTCCGCGAGCGATTCGGCGACGACTTTATCCAGATCGGAAACGGACGCCCGGTCCATGAGGACGCGGCGCTCGCGCATTATATGAACGGAATCTTCTACGAGCTCTACCCCAACAATTGCTGGAGCTGGACCGACCGCGACGGGCTCCTGCGCCTTCTCGATAATCAGCGGGACGGATATCTGAGCAAGGCGAAGGGCCGAACGTGGAGCCTGTGCACGAACGAGCGGGGAAACGCGAATTCCAACAATATCTTTTGCCTTCTCTCGAGTCTCGTCGCCGGCTGCCTGTACACCGAAATGCAGGGATCGTACGAATTCTCGGGCTGGACGCTCGACGTCGAACCGGGAACCCCGACCGGTCCCGCCGTGATCGAGGGAAGCGTGGACAGCACCCTCACGGTGAGGCGCCCGTTCGCAAACGGAGAGGTCAAGCTCAGCTTTTACGATACCGGCAGAAGGCTGGAATACGCCTTTCTGCCCACGCCCGCGCCGGCGCCCTAGGCGCCGGTGACGCCCCCGCCTCCCGGTGTGGTACGAATTTTGCGTTATTACATCCACCGGAGTCGCGCGGATGCCGATTCCTGGCTGAATTCCAGACAGGGCAGGTGCGAAAGTGGTTTCGAGAAAAGCAAATCGCGGAGCGGGCGTCGGNNCTCGATTGCGATATCTGTCTCGACGATTCTCTCGTCGCGGACGAGCACGCCGTCATCATGAAAACGGACGGCGGATTCTTCATCGAGGATCTGAACAGCAGAAACGGGCTCGCGCTCAACGGCAAGGAAGTGCACCAGAGAAAGCTGCGCAACGGAGACATGATCGATATCGGGAGCTTCAGGCTGAAGTTCTCGTGCTAGCCATAGATACCGCGCACGACGAAGAAGCGGGGGAGGATCCTTCGACGCCGGCCAAGGCGCTCGAAGCGCATTCTCCCCCTCTCCTTTTCCCCCGCTCAGAATAAACTGGCAACCCTCGCTCCCTTTTTGCTACCCTGATCCGCGTCGAGAAAGGAAGTGGCCGCCGTGATGGAAGAAAAACGCACGAGTGACGGAATGGGGTCGTTTCCCCGCACATTCTGGGTCGCCAACGTCATGGAGCTCTTCGAGCGNNTGACGTACGTCATGCCCATCCTCGGGGGCGCGCTCGCCGAGCGGTACGGGTACAAGCGGTTTCTCACCCTCGCGTTCGCCATCCTCATGGTAGGGTACTTCGCCTCGAGCCGCGCGACGGGCTACGGCGTCGTTTTCCTCACGCTGCTTCTCATCGCCGTCGGCAGCGGCATCTTCAAATCGATCCTTTCGGGCACGATCACCCGCACGACCACCGACCGGAACCGTTCGCTCGGATTCGGCGTCTATTACTGGATGATCAACCTCGGGGCCTTCCTCTCCCCCATTCTCATAAGCTATCTCAAGGGCTTCAGCTGGTCGTACGTGTTCCTGGCCTCGGCGGCGTGGTGCGCGGCGATGCTTGCTCTCACCATGATCGCCTACCGCGAACCCGAGCGCCCCGCGAGCACGAAGGGNNCTCATGATCGTGATCTACTCGGGATTCTGGCTGCTCTATTTCCAGATGTTCAACACGGTCCTCTGGTATATGGTCGATCACGTCGACATGACTCCCGCCGACAGGCTGCTCACCTCGATCGCGCGCTTCTTCGGAAGCTCCCGGGACCTCAAGTTCGACGTCGCGTACGTGACGAGCGTCAACGCGGGAACGATCATCCTGCTCCAGGTATTCGTGAGCAGAATCGTCAAGAACCTGCGGGCGCTGCCGACGATGATCGGCGGCATCGTCATCGGCACGGCGGGATTCATTCTTCTCTCGATTTCGGGAAACGCCTGGGTATTTCTTCTCGCGATGATCGTCTTCTCGATCGGGGAAATGACGGCCCACCCGAAATACTTCAGCTACGTCGGGCAGATCGCGCCGAAAGACAAGGTCGCCGTATACATGGGATATTCGTTCCTCTACGGCATCATCGGGAGCCTCGTCGGAAGCAACCTCGGCGCCGTTCTCTACAAGCAGATCGCGACGGGCATGAACCGGCCGAGACTCCTCTGGGCGATCTTCTCGGCCATCGGGATCCTGACCGTCGTCGGACTCTTGATCTACGACAGGTATCTTTCGCCTGAAAGGAGCGAAGCGGAACATGCCGGCAAATAATCGAGCGTTCCGGGCGGGCGTCGGATGGATTGTCGCGGGCGCGATATTGCTTTCGCTGTCTTTTGCCTGCTCCTGCTCGAAGAGAGCGAAGGACGACGGTCTCGTGCTCAGAGAGGATCTCTACGGTTTCTTCCTCGGGCAGTCGAAAGACGCCGTATTCAAGCGGGCGGAGCACATCGCGAGAATCACGAAGGCCCCGG
>JAFNGP010000045.1:1627-2662 GCA_017885175.1 bacterium | reverse complement strand
CCCCAACCAGTTCGGAGCGAGGACGATGATCTCCTCACGGCCTGGCGTGCATGTGGTACAGCTTTCGGTAGATCCCTTCCTCACCGATCAACTCCTCGTGGGTGCCGATCTGCCTGACCTTCCCGTCCTCNNCGGTCGATCGCTTCCTGAACGAGCGTCTCGCTTTCGACGTCAAGGGAGCTCGTCGCTTCGTCGAGTATGAGGATCTGGGGATTCTTGAGAAGGGCGCGCGCGATGGCGATTCGCTGGCGCTGCCCGCCCGAGAGCTGAACGCCTCGATCGCCGATGATCGTCTGATAGCCCTGCGGAGCGGCGAGGATGAACTCATGGGCGTTGGCGGCCTTCGCCGCGCGCGCAACCGCTTCTTCGGGGCATTCTTCCATGCCGTAGGCGATGTTATTGAAAATCGTATCGTTGAAGAGAATGGTCTCCTGCGTGACGATCCCCATCAGGGAACGAAGCGAGGTTATCGATACGCCGGCGATGTCAACCCCGTCGATGAGAATCCTCCCTCTCGTCGGGCGGTAGAAACGGGGCANNAAAGCTCACGTCGCGCAGCACGTCGATATTGTTCCCGTAGCTGAACGTGACGTTCTCGTACACGATCTCGTCGCGAAAATCGCCTATCTCCGCGTCGCCCGACTCCTCCTGCTCGGACGCGATGTCGAGGATCTGGAACACGCGATCCCCCGACGCGAGCCCTTCGTTGATGACGCTGTTGAGCTTGCTCAGATTCTTGATCGGCGAAATGACCCACAGCATCGCCCCGATGAAAAGCATGAGGTTCGCCGGATCGAGGTTCTCGCTGAGAACGAGCTTGCCGCCGTACCAGATGAGGACGACGGCCGCGAGCGTGCCGAGGGTCTCGCTCGTCGGCGAGGCGAACTCCGCGAGGCGGCGCATTCTGAGATATTCCTTGAAGTACCTTCTATTGAACGCGTTGAATTTCTTCTTCTCGAATTCCTCCATCCCGAACGCCTTCACGACGCGCACGCCCGAGATCGTTTCCTGCAGCACCGAGGTCATATCGGCCAT
>JAFNGP010000045.1:0-1568 GCA_017885175.1 bacterium | reverse complement strand
ACGCCGCGCAGGTTCGTCACGTCGTTCGTGATCCGCGAAATGAGATGCCCCGTCTTCTCGCGATCGAAGAAGGAGAGCGGAAGCATCTGCGTTTTGCCGTACAGGTCGTTCCGGACCCGGAAGAGCGCCGTTTGCTCGAGACTGATCGTCATGTACATGCTCAGGTACCCGAATATGTTCTTGAGGACCATGAGACCGAGAAATACGAGGCAGAAACGCGCGAGGCGTTCGATCGGGGAACCGTCGTAAATAAAGCCGCTCGCCGATTCGATGACGGCCGTCTTCGCTCGCTCCCACGAACCGGGGAGCGGGATTCCGCGTTCGGCCGAAACCTGTTCCGCGATGGCGGGCGACGTTCCCTCGCCGAACAGAATATGCAGAAACGGCGGAATGAGCCCGAGCGAGACTCCGCTCAGCGCGGCGAAGAGAGCGGTGACGAGGAAAAGCAGCGCCATGCGCCGCCAGAGCGGCGCCAGATACCGCAGCAGTCTCACGTACGTATTGTTGGCGCGGGGCCACGGCACGGCGTCATTTCTCCCTTGTGCGCGCTAGGGCTCCGTTGAAACCGCGGCCCGTCCGGCGAGCACCTCTTCGACGATCCCGAAAAAGTCCTTGAGCGAGAGCTTCTCCCCGCGCGTCCCCTGGAATATCCTGACGTTTGGAGCGCGCTCCGGAATCCATCCCGATCGATCGAATTTGGTGAACAGCCCGATCGTCGGCACGTTGAGCGCCGCCGCGAAATGGAACAGGTTCGTGTTGCCGGAAAGAAACAGGTCGCACTGCGACAGGAGCGCGACCGTTTCGCTCAGACTCTCCGGTTTGAGATCGATCACGACCCCCTTGAGCTCCGCCGTGAGATCCCTGACGAGCTTCTCGTCCCAGGGGTTGGCGAAAATAACGAACTTGGCGCGCCGGCGGCTCGCAAGATTGTTCGCGAGGTACGCGATGATCTCCGGAATGACATGATGCCTCGTTTTGCTGCTGCTCGGATCGAGCCCCACCATGAGGAGATCCTTCTCCGGTTTCCAGAAATGCTTGAGCTGGCGGGCGTGCTGAACCTCGCGCGGCACGAGAGAGACCGCGTCCCATCCCTCGTCGAGCTTGATTCCGATCGCCTGGAGAATTCGCGGCATCTTCTTCCCCTCATATCCCCCCTCGGAGAGACGGACCTCGCAATTGAGAAAGGGAAACGCGAGCGGATGCGCGAATCCGATCCGTATCGGCGCGCCGATCGCGAACGCGAGGACGTGCCGATCGAGGGAGAACCGGCGGTCGAAAAGAATGGCGACATCGATCTTCTTCTTCCTGAGCTTCCGCGTGAGCGCGAGATAATCGGCCGAATAGAGCTTGAGCTGCCGGGGTTCGTACGAGATGATCGTGTTCACGCGCATGAGGCCTTTCACGAGCTCGGCGTCGGCGCTCCGTACGAGAAACGTGGTCTTTATCAGCGGGAAATGCGTCGCGAAGAAATTGATGACCGGCGCGGCGAAAAGAAGATCGACGAGATCTCCCGAGTCGATGAAAATCAGCGACGAGGCGTTGGCGATATCGGCGGGAAGATGGAACGC
>JAFNGP010000044.1 GCA_017885175.1 bacterium | reverse complement strand
AATCGCCGACAGGACCCGCGTATCGGTTTTGCCTCGCAAAGAGCCGGGGCATCATATATAGTAGCGCTATGGCACCGGACAAGAATCGACAGCGGCGCATATATTTCGACCATAACGCGACGACCTACCTGCGGCAGGAGGTCGTCGACCTCATGCTGCCCTATTTTCGGGAGCGTTTCGGCAACGCCTCGAGCCTCCATTTCTTCGGCCAGGAGAATCGGGATGCGATCGATAGCGCTCGCGCGCACGTCGCCTCGCTCATCAACGCCGAACCCGAGGAAGTGATCTTCACCTCCGGAGGCACCGAATCGGATAACCTCGCGATTCGCGGCGCCCTGCGCGCGAGGCGGAGGATCTCCCCGGCGAACCACATAGTCACATCCCTCATCGAGCATCCCGCGGTCCTCAAGACATGCAGGGATCTCGAGGAGGAAGGCTGCCGCGTCTCGTACGTTCCGTGCGATAGAAACGGCGTTGTGAGACTCGACCTCCTCGAGGAGGCGATGGCGAGCGACACGGCGGTCGTGAGCGTCATGCTCGCGAACAACGAGACGGGCGTCATCCAGCCGATCAGAGAGATTTCGGCGCTCGCCCGCTCGCGCGGCGCGACGTTTCACGTGGACGCGGTGCAGGGCGCGGGGAAGATACCGGTCGACGTCGACGATCTCGGCGTCGATCTTCTGTCGATCTCGGCGCACAAGTTTTACGGGCCGAAGGGCATCGGCGCCCTCTACGTGAGGCGCGGCACGGCGCTCGAACCGGTCTATACCGGAGGCAGCCACGAATGCGGCTTGAGACCGGGCACGGAGAACATCCCCGGCATCGTGGGCCTCGGCGAGGCGGCGCGCGTCTCGAAGGAGGATCTTCCCCGCGAAATGGAGCGCATCGGACGCCTTCGCGACCGGCTCGAGCGGGGAGCCCTCGCGCGGGTCGACGGCATCGTGGTGGCGGGCGCCTCCGCCCCGCGCGTCCCGAATACGAGCAGCATGATCGTCGCGCGCGTCGAGGGGGAGGCGATCACGCTGAGGTTCAGCATGCTCGGGTTCGCGATCTCGAGCGGGAGCGCCTGCTCGAGCGGCGCGAACGAACCGAGCTACATCCTCACCGCCATGGGTTTCGATCCCGGGATCGCGCAGGGAGGAATTCGCGTCAGTCTCGGCATCGTCAACACGGACGAAGAGGTCGACGCGTTTCTCGAAACGTTTCCCCAGGTGGTCTCCCGGCTGCGGGAGCTCTCTCCACTCAAATGAAAACGGAACACGTCGTCGTGGGAATGAGCGGCGGTGTCGACAGCGCCGCGGCCGCGTGGATTCTCCACGAGAAGGGGTGCCGGGTGTCCGGTGTGACCCTTCGCTTCTACTGCTACGCCCGGTCCGCCGGATCGCCGCGGCCCTGTTGCAGCGACGCGCTCCTCAGGCGCGCGAGAAGGCTCTGCGCGAAGCTGGGGATCGACCACCACGTCATCGACGTCGAAGCGGAGTTCAATAGAACGGTCGTGCGGGATTTTCTCGACGGCTACCGCGCGGGCCGGACGCCGAATCCGTGCATCGTGTGCAACGAGAAAGTGAAGTTCCCCGCCCTCGCCAAGGCGGCCGACTGGCTCGGATGCGAGCGGATCGCGACGGGTCATTATGCGCGGCTCGTGTCCGGCGAACACGGCGCCCCGCTCCTCGCCGCGGCGTTCGACGCGAAAAAGGACCAGACCTATTTTCTCTACCGCGTGCCGGTGAAGATCCTACGCCGCACGCTCTTTCCGCTCGGAGAGACGCTCAAGGAAACGGTGAAGAGCGCCTCCGGCCGCTTCGGGCCCGGCCACGAGGGACAGAAGGAAAGCCAGGACGTCTGCTTTCTGCCCGACGGCGATATGCGGCGTTTCCTCGGCGAGCGCATCGGCTTCGCCCCCGGGGATATCGTCGACCGCGGCGGGCGCGTCATCGGGCGGCACGACGGTGCTCATCTCTATACGATCGGCCAGCGAAAGGGGCTGCGCGTCGCGGGGGGAATTCCCCTGTATGTCTCGGAGATCGACACGAATACGAACCGTGTCGTCCTCGGACGCAAGGAAGAGATTTTCAGCGCGGGCGCGCTCTGCGGAAATCTGCGGCTGAGGAGCCGCGATCTCGCCGGCGGCCTCGCGGCGAAAATCAGGTACGGCCGCGCTCCCGCGGATGTGGCGCGCGCCGTTCGGCGCGGGCCGCTCCTCGAGGTCGTTTTCCGCGAGCCGCAGTGGGCGGTCACTCCGGGGCAGTCGCTCGTTCTCTACCGCGGCGGCGTCGTCGTCGGCGGAGGGATCATCGAAAAAGTGACGTGATGGCGAAGCGCATCGGCACAGGTGTCCTGCTCCTTCTCGCCGCGATCGCGATCGCGGCCGCCCCATGTCCGGCCGCCCCGCGCCCGGCCGCGCGGGAGAACGTTCCCGCGGCGGCAGAGAGCGTTCCCGTCGGATACCAGGTTCTCAAGACGCGGAGCGGATCGTTCATCATATTCTATCCGCCCCAATTCGCGAAGATGGCCCGCGAGACCGGAACCCTTCTCGAGGAATCGTCGGGAGAGATCGCGGGCGAGCTCGGGCTCGAGTCGATCGCCGTTATCAAGGTCATCATCGCGTCCGACTTGAAGGCGTTCGAGACGCTGCACGGGGGCGCGATCCCCGCGTGGGGAATCGCGTTCGCCGACGTCGAATCCCAGGTTCTCGGCATCAACGTCGACCTCGTCGCCCGCGAGCCGCGCCGGTTCCCAACCGTCGTGCGTCACGAGCTCTCGCACCTCCTTCTCGCCCAACGGGTCGGCCGCGTTCGCGTGCCGACCTGGTTCATGGAAGGGCTCGCCATGATGCAGTCGGGGGAATGGGACCTCTCCGACGAATGGCGATTCATGACGACCGCGGGTGCAAGGGACCTTCCCTATCTCAAGGAGCTCGACGGGCCCTTCCCGCGTTCCGCGGAGAGAGCGGCTCTCTCATACGGCATGAGCTACTTCGCGGTCCGGAAGCTTCTCGACGAGCGGCCGGGATCTCTCATGACGCTCACCGCGTTCATCCGCGACACGGGGGATTTCGAGAGCGGCTTCGAGTCGACCTTCGGCCAGACCGCGTACGATTTCGCGGGGAAGCTGTACGTCGAGGTCGACAGGCGATACAAGACGGCCGGGACGATCCTGAACGCGGCGCCCTACTGGACCGCCGCCGCCCTTTTCTTCGTCGCGGTCTATCTGGTGAAGCGCGCGCGGAGCCGCCGGAGGCTCGAGCGCTGGGAAGAAGAGGAGGCGCGGGAAAGGCGCATCTGGTATTGACGGCGGCGCGCCCGGGACGTATACTGCACCGAAGCCTTCGCTTTCGGGAAGGACTGTTTTCTTCTGGAGGGCTAGTCCTAATTGGTAAGGCAGCGGTCTTGAAATCCGCCGGGCGTAAGCCCCTGGGGGTTCGAATCCCTCGCCCTCCGCCAAAATAGATATTATTGAATAACAGGCGGAGAGGTGGCCGAGAGGCC
>JAFNGP010000043.1 GCA_017885175.1 bacterium | reverse complement strand
GACGCTGTCCCCGGTAAATGCGAACAGTCTCTGGGCATCGTAGCCCGCGAGCCCGGCGAGCGACCAGGCCGGCCGATCCTTGGGCGAGATATACATGCCGTTCGAGGTTCCGGCGATCAGCATCGATTCGTTCGCGCTCGCAAGGCAATACACCCTGACGTCCGGAAGTCCCTTGTTGAATCTCTCCCAGCTTTCGAGACTGTCGATCGAGCGGTAGACGCCGCCGCAGGCGAGGCCGATGTAGAAGAATCCGTTTCTGTCGACCTCGATATCCACCGGTTCGTAATCGCTGAAGCCGAGCATCTCCCAGTTCGCGCCGCCGTCGGTCGAGCGGCTCACTCCCCACGTGCCGGCCGCAAAAATATCCCCCGCCGCGTTCGAAGCGACGTAATTCAGCCAGTTCTGGAGGGACATGATCAAGGCCCAGCTGTCGCCGCCGTCGTCAGACACGTACAAGCTTAAGGCGCACAGGGCGTAGAGCCGGTCTCTTCCGTCGATCGAGATTCTATCCACATAATGATCCGGCGGCTCCGGCGCGGTCCAGGTTTCGCCGTCGTCGGTCGACCGGTAAAACCCGGAATGATTGCTGATGAAGATCCGGTCGCTGGAATCGATTGCCAGCTGTCCAAAGCGCATTCCCGAGGGAACGTTCGGCAGCTCCGTCCATGACCCGCCGCGGTCGCGGCTTCGGTAGAGCTTCCCGGCGGCGATTGCGAAGAGGCAGCCCTTCGAGTTCACGGCGAACGACGTCAGCTCGCCTGCCGCAAGAATCGAATCGCCGATCTGTGTCCAGCCGTTTCCGTGGTCGCCGGAGAAGTAGATGCCCTTCATGCTTGTCCAGATATAGATGTTGTCGCCGGAATCCACGAGGGGGAAGAGTTCCCCCGAATAGCCCGGATGGAAGTCCAGAGTCTCCCAGCTCTCTCCGTGGTCGGGGGATCGCTTGATGCTGTAGTATCCCGCGGCGAAGACGCGCCCCTCCGAGTCGATGGCGAGGCTCGTTATGTCGAAGGGTCCGAACGGCTTTTTCGCCCAGGTTTCGCCGTTGTCCGAGGAAATGTATATCGCGTATCGCGCGAACGAAAGAAACTCGCTCTCCTCGTAATCGGAAACTCCGAGGAAGATTCTCCCCTCGGGATCGATCGCGACGCAATTGACCCGCTGCCGGGCCGGATAGGCTACACGGTTCCAGAGCAGGTTCGCGCCTTCCGGCTGAACCGTAACGTCACTCATGCACCCGCCGAGGAGAAGCCCCGCGATGAGCGGCGCAAGACGCCAGATTCCCGCGATTCTCGTCACGGGGCGAGTATAGCATGATTTGCGTTGTCCCTGCGGCGAAAACAGGGTATCCTTCCCCCGGTTTCAATCGTCGGATAGTTCCATCGATAATCGGAAAAGGACCGGTCATGGCGGCTGTCGGAAGGTGCTCGAAGCTCATCGCGCTCGCCGTCGTTCTGATCGCCTCGCATTCGAATCTGACGGCGGAGGAACGGCCGACGAGACTCGGCGTCTGGGATATCGGCTTCGACGTTACGGGAGGGTTCATCGATCAGGGCTATAATCCCGAGGGCCCGACCAGGGTCCGGATGCCCGCGTACGTGAAAAGCGAGAGAATGAATTCTCCCATGGCGGCGTACTACTCCACTTTGAAGACGGACGAGCTCACCGATAACCCCCTCTTGCACGGGGCCATGTTCGCGCATGCGGCCCTGGACGCGCGCAGCGCCGGGCTCAGGCTCTTCTGCAAGCTGATCATGGAGCATCGGGGGACGTCGTACGGCACGTACGCGATGAGGGACGTCGCGGTGGTTCCGACGTTCCTCGTTTCCGTCGACACGTCCTTCGCTATCGGCGGCGAAACGTTCCATGCCGGAGTCGAGGGCGGGAACTTCGACGATCACAAGCTGTACGAGGGGCTGACCATATATAACATGGACGTTCAGGGCTACAATCTCCACCTGAAGTGGAAAAATCTCAAGTTGAGTCTGGACCATATCAGCGATCTGGGGGTCGGCATCGGGCTCAACATCGACGACCAGGCGGATTATACGGTGTCGGTGGAGGATGTGTCCCTCGGCGGGCGGCTGAAGCTGGATGCGAGCGCGGGATACTTCGAGTATATCGGAAGCGACGACAGCGCCAACGGGCTTCGCGGAAACGGGGTGAACGTATCGGCCGCGCTTCGCTGGAAGGACCGCGTGCGTCTCTACACCCAGGTCGGCATACGGGGCGTCGACGATCCTTCGCTCGGAGGCGTCAAGCGCTGCGCCAATCTCGTCGGGTTGTCGTATCAAGACGAGCTGAAAGAGAAGCTCGATCTCAGCCTGACGGGCGAGTACCGATACTACGGCCGCTATTTCAACGAAGGGCAAACGTACGACGGAACGTGCTTCCTCTATAGGGGATACGAAGGATACAGCGGGTGCTCTTCGTGGAACACCGTCGGCGCGCAGCTATACCCGCTCCATATGTTTTACCGGCCTTTCAGCCAGTGGGCCGTCTATACCGATTACGAGGGGCGGGACGTGCAGAGCTTCATATTCCGGGCCGACGCGGCATACAAGCTGCCGGGCAACTGCTCGCTCATCTGCAATCTCGATTTCAACTACATGGACGTTTCCAACGAGGACCCGTTTCTGTACCCCTTCTATAATCTCGGGTTCGGGTGGTCGCCGGCGCACGGCACGACGATCGCGGTCAGCCACACGAACAGGGCGATGAATCTCGACAAGCACTATCCGACGCTCTACCTCACGAAAGAGGGCACCGTCATGTTCGTCGTCCAGAGCGCAATTTCCTTCTGACCCGGCCTCCGTTCCTAGCTGGATCCCTTGGCGCGCAGCGACATCTTGAGCTCCCGCAGCTGCAGGGCCACGACGAAGAGCAGGGCGACCGCGGAGTATTCCAGAAGCCGCCACGGGTCGTAGTAGCCTCTCACTACGGTGTAACCGAACAGCCGGGCCAACCTCTCCCAGGTGCCGATGCCCGCGAGGACAAACGCCACCACAAAGAGAACTCGACAGAGGATACTGGTCAATTGCTGCATCGTTTTGCCTCCTTACCTGCGGGGAAGTATTATGGCATTCGAATCGAACTGCTTGGTTCGGAGGTTGAACGCCGCCATTCGAACCGTGTTGCTCTCGTCCTCGAACCAGAGCTGGAACCAGCCGGGGTACGCGGGGTTCGTGGTCACCGAAACCAGCTTTCCCCATGCCGCGGGGATAGAGTCCAAAGCCGGCAGCAGTTCGGAACCCACCTGCACTCCCGTCTGGGCCGGTTTCTCCGGCAGCCGGGTGCAGGAAAGAGCCGGCAGCAAAAGAACAAGAACAAGAAGCCAGAGACCCGTCTGACGCAACATGTTCTCTCCTTTCTCCGAAAAACCGCTTTTCTTCTTGAGTGAGCCAAGCTAGCCACGAAGGCGCTCGCCCGTCAAGCGAAAAGAAGTTTGCATTTTCCCCATAGTTGATATACTGCCGGCGGAAAAACTTCAATCTGGAGGTGCTCGCATGATAAGGCGCTACGGCCTGTCGTCTCTGCTCGCGGTTCTGTGTCTCGTTCTCTGCGCCGCTCCGGCGCAGGCCCAATGGGTGAAGGACGGAACGGTTCTCAGCGCCCAGCCCTTCAGTCAAAGCCAGCCGAAGCTCGCCGTCGGCGAAGACGGAGCGCCGGTCGTCGTCTGGCAGGACCTTCGCAACGGCACCGATTGGAATATCTACATCAACAAAATCGGTCCGGATGGAACGATCTATGGGGGAGCGGAGGGCCTGCCCATGTGTCTGGCCACGGGCGATCAGATTGAGCAAGAGCTCATTCCCGACGGCACGGGCGGGGCGATCGTCGTGTGGAGCGATTACCGCGCCGGCGACGGGTACAGCGACATTTATGCTCAGCGAGTCAGCGGAGAGGGAATCCCTCAATGGACGAACGACGGCGTCCCCATCTGCGCGGCGGCTAATTATCAGAACAGGCCCCGCATCATCTCCGATGGGGCCGGCGGCGCGATCATCGTGTGGAACGACTACCGCGATTGGCAGTACAACGTCTATGCCCAGAGGATTAACGAGAACGGAGACACTCTGTGGGCGGCGAACGGCATCCCGGTCGATATGTCCGCGGGCGATCAATATAACCTGGAAATGGTCCCGGACGGTTCCGGAGGGGCCATTCTCACATGGACCGATACTCGCAACGGGGATGGGGACCTCTATGCGCAGCGGATCGACGGAGACGGGAACGTCCTCTGGGGCGACGCGGTCCCCATCTGCCTCGCGAGCGGCTACCCGGGCAATCAGAGTCTCCTTGCGGCACCCGGCGGCGGCGCATACGTCGCGTGGGGAGATTATCGCAATGGAGTTGGTGATATTTTCGTCCAGAAGATCGATCAGGACGGTCTCGTCGCCTGGCAGACGGACGGCATAAGCGTCTGCCCGGAGTCCTGGAACAAGTACGGCCCGCAGATCGTGGAGGACGGGGCGGGCGGCGTGATTGTCGCCTGGTATGATCAGCGAAACTACTATGAATTGTACGCGCAGCGCATGGATGCGGAAGGAAATCTCCTGTGGTCCCAGTCCGGAGTGCTGGTTTTCCCGAGCTATGGGGATAGTGATATTCGCCTCGTTCCCGATGGGGCCGGCGGAGCGATAGCGGCCTGGGATATCTACTACGACGAGTTCATGCCGAGCGATATCTATGCCCAGAAGATCGACCAGAACGGAAATGTGCTCTGGGGGACGAACGGCGCGGCCGTATGTCTCGCCGAGAATAGCCAGTACGCCCCGGCTCTGGTGCCCGACGGCTTCGGCGGGGCGATCCTGGCCTGGGAGGACTATCGCTCGAATGACGGCTACACCGATATCTACTGCCAGCGCATCTGCTCATCGGGGCTCTGGGGCAGCCCCGAGCCCGAGATCGTCTCGTGCCTCGACGTGCCCATGGATCAGGGGGGCTGGGTGCGGATCAAGACGAGAGCCTCGGCGCTCGACGCGGCAGGCGAGACCGGCAGCGCGATCATGGGCTACAACGTCTGGAGAATGATAGGGAGCGGTGGGGGGCCGATGGCGGTTTCCGCGGGCGCGGCGAATGCGCCCGCGATCGATCGCTCGAAGCTCGTCGCGCTTCTCGCGGATCCCGCGACCGCGAACGGCGTGCGGGTGAGCGGCCCCGAGGCGGTCTCTCTCGGCCTGCCTCCGGGGGAATGGGAATCGGTCGGCTTCTGGTTCGCGACACGGGATACCTTGTATAGCGTCGTCGTTCCGACGAAGAACGACTCGACCGCGGCAGGCGTTCCGCTGGAGTACTTCATAGTCACGGCGCATCTGTCGACGGCCGGCATGTTCGTCGTGTCCGTGCCCGATTCGGGCTACTCGGTGGACAACCT
>JAFNGP010000042.1 GCA_017885175.1 bacterium | reverse complement strand
CACGACGATGGACAACCGCGAAGCCAGAATTCTCGTCGGCAAGGAGATTCCGCTCATCGTCGCCGACGAAGCGGGCAACCCGATCACCGAACTCACCAAGATCGGCATCCTTCTCAAGGTCACGCCGCACGTGAACGCGGACAGGACGATCACGCTCGACATGCACCCCGAGGTGAGCGAGCTTCAGTCCGAGGCGACCGCGCAGGGCGGCATCATCATCTCGACGAGCGAGGCGGACACGCGCGTCGTCGTGCAGAACGGCTCGACCGCCGTCATCGGCGGCCTTATCAAGAACGTTCAGACGAGCGTGAAGCGCGGCGTGCCGTTCCTCAAGGACGTGCCGTTCCTCGGGAGGCTCTTCTCGTCGAGCTCCATGGCCGACAAGAAGCAGGAGCTGGTGATCTTCGTGACGCCGACGATCGTCGAATAGCGCATTTGTCCCCTCCACTCACCGTGGACCCCCCGGAGGAGTTCCGAACAGCCTCCGGGGGATTTTTTTTGCCGCCGGCCGAGACCCCGTTTTTCCTTGCCCGGAGTGCGCCGATTCTCTATGCTGAAAGGCAATAGGCTTTTCATCGTAGAGCGAACGCGCGAGGTTCCCGTGAGAGTTATCGCAGGTTCGAAAAAAGGCATCGATTTGCGCTGCGGCCATGGGCCCTTTTTCAGGCCGACGCAGCAGCTCGTCAAGGGATCGATCTTCGATACGATCGGATTCGAGATCGAGGGCGCCTCGATCCTCGATCTCTTTGCCGGCTCGGGCGCCGTCGGGATCGAGGCCCTGAGCAGGGGGGCCGCGCGCGCGGTATTCATCGAGCAGGACCATCGGAGTCTCAAGGCGCTGCGCACGAATCTCGAGCGGTGCGGTTTCGGGCCCGCGGCGGAGGTTCGAACCGGAGACGCCCTTCGATACATCGAGCGCGCGGCCGCAGGCTCCGTGTATTTCGACGTGATCTTCGCCGATCCTCCGTACGCGGCGAAGACAGCCGCGCAGCGGGTCGTGGACGTCGTCGGCGCGGCGGAGATCGCGCTCTGCCGCGTGCTCGTCATCGAGCACGCGAACCCCGTCTTCGCGAAGGTAGGCGGCTCCCTCGAGCTCTCCAAGGCCCGGCGCTTCGGCCAGACGACGGTTTCGTATTTCCGGTACCGGAAGGAGGTCGCGAGCGGTGAAGGGAAAGATAGCGCTCTACCCGGGAACGTTTGACCCGGTGACGAACGGCCACGTCGATCTCGTGAGGCGGGCCGCGAAGATATTCGATAGCGTGATCGTCGCCGTGGCGCGCGGCATCCACAAGAACCCGTTTCTCACGCTCGAACAGCGGCGCCAGCTTGTCGGCGAGGCGGTGGAGGGGATCGACGGCGTCGAGGTGGTCTCGTTCCACGGCCTGCTCGTCGAGGAATTTCGCGCGCGCAAGGTCGACGTCGTAATCCGGGGTCTCAGGGCGGTTTCCGATTTCGAGTATGAGCTCATGATCGCGCTCATCAACCGGAAGCTCGACCCCGAGTTCGAAACCGTNNATCTACCAGCTCGGCGGCGAGATAGGCTGTCTCGTCCCGCCGAGCGTTCCGAAGAGACTCAAGGAATGGGGAATCACATAGATCGTCAAAAGGAGGATCGAAAGTGGCAGAAGTTATCAGCAAGCGCTCGCGCAGTCTCGAGCCGTCGCTTACCCTGAGCCTGACGGCGAAGGCGAAGGAGCTCAAGGCGAAAGGTGAGAACGTAGTCGCCCTGACCGCGGGGGAACCCGATTTCGACACTCCCGAAGTGATCAAGCAGGCCGGGATCGAGGCGATCAAGCGCGGGGAAACGAAGTATACGGCGGGCGAGGGGATCGCGCCCCTGCGCAAAGCGGTCGCCGAGATGTACTCGGAGAAGCTCGGGGTCGCGTACACGGCGGCCGAGGTCGTCATCTCGCACGGCGCGAAGCACTCGATCTACAACGCCCTCTTCGCGCTCACCGACCCCGGCGACGAGGTGCTTATCCTCTCTCCCTACTGGACGAGCTATCCGGATATGGTCAAGATTCTCGGCGGAAAGCCCCGGATCGTGGAGCTCTCGAGAAAGACCGATTACCGGCTCACGCCCGAGATATTCCGGAAACAGCTCTCGCGCAAGAAGAAGCCCAAGGCGCTCCTCTTCAATTCGCCGTCGAACCCGGCGAGCATCGTGTACCGGCGGGAGGAGATCGAAGCGATCGCGAAGATCGTTCTCGAATCGGGCATCGCGCTCATCAGCGACGAGATATACGAATTTCTCACCTTCAACGGCTGGGAGCATTATTCCCCCGTGACGCTCGTCCCGCAGATCAAGGATCAGACCGTCGTCATCACCGGCGTCTCGAAGAGCTACGCGATGACGGGGTGGAGAGTCGGCTTCGCCCTCGCCGAGAAGGATGTCGCGTACCGGATGGGCGCCTTCCAGGCGCATGCGACCGGATGCCCGAATTCCATATCGCAGTGGGCGGCGCTCGAGGCGGTTCAGAAGGGCGCCGACGACCGCGAGATGATGCGGGTCGAGTTCGAAAAGAGGAAGGATCTCTTCGGCAAGCGTCTCGCGCGCATCCCCTCGATCTGGTATCCCGAGCCGGGCGGCGCGTTCTACTATCTCGTCGACGTGTCGAAGCTCTACAAGAAATGCAACGTGAAGAACAGCTTCGGATTCTGCGACAAACTCCTCGCCGAGCAGGGACTCGTCGTCATACCGGGGGGAGCGTTCGGCTGCGACAAGATGATACGGTTCTCCTTCGCCGCCTCTGAGAACGAGATCAACCGCGCTCTCGACCGGTTCGAGAATTTCG
>JAFNGP010000041.1 GCA_017885175.1 bacterium | reverse complement strand
TACCTTCCCACGGGGAGAAATCTTATCCGTGGAATGCGTTTTGTCAATGGTTTATTGCTGCGACGGGCGCCGGAGCCCCCCTTTGCCGGCGGAAGTCTGCTTCCGGCGCGGGCGCCGGCGGGGATCGATGTGCTCCGATTCCTCGACGTCAAGCATCCTTTTGCCCCCGACATAATCCCGGGACGCCGCCCGTGTGATCATGGGCAGCCGCTCCGCAATCTTCTGAATGCGGGAGATTTCCCGCTCGATGCTTTTGAGTTTCCTGACCGTCCCCGGGTCATGCTTGTCCCGCTCCATGAGCAGAAGCTGGGTGTTTCCGAGAATGGCGCACAGGGGATTGTTGATCGCATGATTCAGCCCGATCGCGATCTCGGAAAGGGCGGAGAGTCGTTCCGCTTCAAGCAGCTTCCCCTGGAAGCGCTTGACGGCGCGCAGATCGGATGCCACGCAGAGGAATCCGGCGAGAACCCCGCGCGGTCCCCGGAGCGGCGAGACTACTAGTTGCACCGGAATCTCGATCCCGTTTTTCGCCCTGAGCTTCGTGATGAATCCGTCCGCGGGCAGCTCGCTGCGCCCGCGCAGGGCGCTCGTGATGCAGCGCACGTTTTCGACGCGAATGACGCTATTGACCCGCCTCTGCATGACTTCGGAGCTCCCGAAACCGGTGAGCTCCTCGGCTAAGCGATTGATCATGATGATCCGGAGCCTCGCATCGATGGATACGAGCGCGGCGGGAAAGCTGTCGAACACTCCGACAAGGTAGTCGAAGCTCTCCTGGCATCGGGGGTTATCCATGCATTTGACGGTCATGACATCCTTTGCGCTTCAGGTTTCCGATCCGGGCCGCGTGTTTCCTCAGACCGGCACCGCGCCGACCCGTTCCACATGAACCACAATCTTGTTCATCAATTCGGCCATCTCGAACGGCTTGTACATGAACTCGTCAGCCTTCGACCACGTCGCGAGGAAATCCTCCCGTTCCGGGCTGTTCACCTTGCGCGCGGTGAGAACGAGGATCGGAAACGGCTCTATCTTCTTGTGATCCATCTCCTCCTTGAGGATGCGGGAGACCTCGTAGCCGTTCTTGCCCGGAAGCATGATGTCCAGGAGCATGAGGTCGTAGCGGTTCTTGCGCGCCATCCGGAGCGCATTGAGGCCGTCATAGGCCACCTCGACCACGAACCCCTTCACCTCGAGACAATACCTGACGGTTTCGACGATATCCTCGTCGTCCTCGACGATCAGAATCTTGTACGCTTTCATCCGGCGACTCCTTTCAACATGTGGGCTTCGAACCCGTTTTCAAGTCGTTGCATTGCTATGGACAGCAGATCCCGGAGATCGGTGCCTTCTCTCAGGCTGACGCTCCAGCCCGCCCGGAGACGCGGCACGACACCGACGCACGTCCCGTAATCGCCGTCGGCCGCCAAAGCGCTCATCCAGAAGCCGGTTCCGGGACCGCCGACAGGCTCCCCGAAAAAACCGACCGGGTTTTCTACGCGATCGATTCGCGTGACGAGCGCGAGCGCGATGCCCTCGGAGAGTGACCAGAGAAAGGCATCGCGGCCTCTCATATCCTTCACCTCGGGATTGATGACGGGCAAGGGGCGGCAACGCTCGGCGACCTCGTCCCACGATACCGATCTCTCTTTCGAGATAACGAAGATAGCCGACGCAAGCCCCTTGGCCATCATCTCGTCGACCTTCATCCGCAAGGCTCTGTACCGTTTCACGACTCGAGCGGTTTCCTGATCTATGGGCAGATACAGATGCACGGCGCTCCCCTTCTCGACGCTCTCGTCGATGAAAAGAGATCCTCCCTGCATCCGCATGAGACGTTTCGCGATGACGAGACCGAGCCCCCGCGAAGCTCTGATGGGGCGCTCCGCATCGGGTTCGGTCGTATTGCTCAGCTCGGCTATATCCCGCGGTATGCCGCTTCCTGAATCCCGCAGAACCACATCGGCAAATGCGATCGAAGGGTGCAGCTTCTGAAGCTCGACGGGAAAAACCTTCGCGGGACAGTCGAGGCATGCGCGGATCGATATGGATATGCTTCCCCCTCCGGGCACGTGCTTCATGCTGTTCGCGATAAGGTTCTGGATCACCTGCTCTATCCGATCCCTGTCGAACATGAGGTTGGAGCAGGTCGCGTCGACTTCGAAGGCGAAATCGATTCCCCTGATCTCCATCGGGTGAAGAAACAACATGGTGATTTCTTCGAGGAATTTCCTTGAGTCGTGCGACTCGATTCTGAGCGGCCGTTCGTCGAGGCGCGCGGCCGACGAATCGACGAGACCGTCGACCAGCCTGCCGAGCCGGTCGACCATCTTCGCGGCGCTCAGGAGAAAGTCCGGTCCGGCCTGGCAGCCGTTCGCAGAACCGTTCCCGAAATCGCCGCCGCAATTCACGATCTCGAGCGACGCCTTGAGAGCCGTGAGAGGCGTGCGCAGCTCGTGCGCGACGATCGTGACTTCCTCTTCCAGCGCTTCCGCCTGCTCTCGCAGCGACGTGGTTTCCCTGACGAGCGCGAGCGATCCGATCTCCGGAGAAATGGTATCGAGGAGCACCCACGACACGTTGAGATATCTCTCGGGAACGCACGAGCCTTCGAGCTCTCGATCGATAATCGTGCTCTGCAAAATGCTGAACTCTTCCCAGATACCGTGGAGATTGAAGCAGGAAGCCTTCCCCACGTTGTACACGCTTTCGAAAAGGTCCCCGTCTATGTTCAGCAATTCCCTGAATGCTTTGTTCGCGCTTACGATCCTGCCATCCGGAGAGAAGAGCGCCGCTCCCGAGGGAAGCGCGTCCAGGAGCCGTTCGAGTATCTCCTTTTCGCCGCCGACCCGGAAGATGATGGGAGTCTTTTCGTCCCTCTCGTCCGCGAGGCCGTGAAAGAGCGCTATATCCTTGCGTCCGAAGGCTTCCTTCCTGACGCTCCCGATAAAGAGCACGCCCCTGACCTGAGGGCCGTAGGCGATCGGAACGAGAAAGTAGCTCTCGATTCTCGAGCCGCTCTGCCGACCGGATCCATTGATCCCGTTTCCCCGGAAGAAGATCTTCTCGATCGCCGCCGATCCGGACGAGCTTTTCACGTTCATAAACATGCGGTAGGTATTCTTGAGCTTTTCCCTGATCTCGGACACGTGCGGCGCGAGATCCTTCGATTCGGCCATGATGTAGACGAGCTCCGTCTCGCGCATCGTGATAAAAGCGCAGAACTCCGCTTTCGTGCTCTCCATCAGGCTCGATAGAACCGCCGGCATGACGGTGTCGTTCCCGATCGCTTTGAGAATCCGTATCTTCAGGGATTTATCCATGCGCTTGTCAAAACGCATTTTACATGCCATGGATGCGCCCTCTCGATACAACCCCCACGGGAGACCCAAGTCGCCGGCATTTCCCTCTTATCTTGTTTATTGTCAACAGGCTGAATTTATCGGCAAGGGAAGGAAAGGAGAGGGGCGCCCGGGAACGCATGCTCACGACGGCGGTCTTCTGGCAAGAAAATTTCCATCTCTAAAACGATCCGTCGGGCTGGCCAAGGATTTGGAACAGGGGGGCTCCGGGCTCACGCCGGGTAGCCGTCGGGACGGGCCTGCTTCCACGCGTAAGCGTCTCTGAGTATCTCTTCGATACCGGGATAGAATCTCTTCCACCCCAGATCCTTCTCGGCCTTATCCGACGATGCGACCAGCACCGCCGGGTCTCCCGGCCGCCGCTCGCCGAAACGATACGGGATCTCGAGGCCGGTCACCTTCTCGGCGGCGCGAATGACCTCGAGGACGGAGAAGCCGCGGCCGTTGCCGAGGTTCAGGACTCCGCCGTATCCGTCGATGAGCTTCTCGAGACCGAGCAGGTGCGCGGAGGCGAGATCCTTCACGTGGATATAGTCGCGCACGCACGTTCCGTCGCGCGTCGGATAGTCCTTGCCGTAGACCACGAGCTCGTCCCTGCGCGCGAGAGCGACGTCGAGAACGAGGGGAATGAGATGCGTTTCGGGACGGTGATCCTCGCCGTGGCTCTCTCCGGCGCCCGCGGCGTTGAAGTAGCGAAGCGAAAGCGCCCTGAGCCCCCACGCGGCCGTGCAGTCGGCGAGAAGCCGCTCGACCGCGAGCTTGGTGTTGCCGTAGGCGTTGAGCGGGCGCAAGGCGGCGTCCTCGCCGATGGGCGTCCCGTCGGGCTCTCCATAAACCGCGGCGGAGGAGGAAAAGAGAAAGAACTTCACGCCGGTCTTTCTCATCGCGGCGAGCAGCGAAACGGCGCCGCCGATATTGTTTCGATAATAGGCGAGCGGATCGGCGACCGATTCGGCCACCTGCGAGAACGCGGCGAAATGGCACACGGCGTCGATCCCGTCGAGAGCCGGGAGAAGAAAATGCTCGTCGAGGAGGGTTCCTTCGCGAAAGGTCACGCCCTTCCCGATCGCGCCGCGGTGTCCCGTCGACAGGTCGTCGACGACGACGACATCGTGAGCGCCCGCGAGCAGGAACTCCGTGACGACGCTTCCGATGTACCCCGCTCCGCCCGTTACCAGGATTCTCATTGCGTGCGACCTCCGTATCTGGCGAGATACGCGCCCAGATATCTTCCCGTAAGCGACGCGTCCGATTGTACGATGCTCTCCGGCGAGCCACAAGCGATAACCGCGCCGCCCTCGTCCCCCCCGCCCGGTCCGAGGTCGATCACGCAATCCGACCAGGCGATCACCTCCATGTTGTGCTCGATGACGACGACCGTATGCCCGGCCGTCACGAGCTCCTCGAAAACGGCGAGGAGCCTGTCGACGTCGCTCATGTGAAGGCCGGTCGTCGGCTCGTCCATGATGTAGAGATTCCGCTGGCCGGCGGATTCGGCAAGCTCCCGGGCGATCTTGATGCGCTGCGCTTCCCCCCCCGAGAGGGTGTTCGACGGCTGGCCGAGCGTGAGGTAACCGAGCCCCACCTTCGCGAGAATCCAGAGCTTCTCGCCCAGCTGCGGCGCCGCGTCGAAGAAGCGGATCGCGTCGTCGACCGTCATGGCGAGAACGTCGCTGATATCCTTTCCCTTGTATCGCACCTCGAGCGTTTCCGCGTTGTAGCGCCTTCCCTCGCATTCCTCGCAGGGGACGAATACGTCGGCCATGAAATGCATCTCGACCCTGCGGAAACCCATTCCCTGGCAGCGCGGGCAGCGGCCGCCCGATTTGTTGAAGCTGAACCGCCCGGGGTCGTATCCACGCATGCGGGCGACCTGCTGGGAGGCGAATATCTCGCGAATGAACGAAAAACCCTTGATGTACGTGATCGGGTTCGAGCGCGGAGAGGAACCGATCGCGCTCTGGTCGACGAGGAGCACGCGATCGAGCTTCCCCCGGACGTCGCATCCCTTGAGCCTGAGACGGCTCGCCGAGAGCGGATCCCTCGATACGACCGGATAGAGAACGTCGACGACGAGACTGCTCTTGCCCGAGCCGGAGACTCCCGTCACGCACGTGACGAGACCGAGAGGAAAGCTCACGTCGACGCTCTTGAGGTTGTGCTCCGCGACTCCCGTAAGCTCGATCGAGCCGTACTGCCGGCGCTGCTTCTTCGGCGCGGCCGCGCCGGCACGCCCGCGAAAGAGCCATTCGAGCGTCTTCGATTCCGGGACGACCGCCGCGCGCGCCTGCTCGATCGTCCCGCTGAAGAGGACCTCCCCTCCGAGGCTCCCCGGCCCCGGACCGAGGTCCACGAGGTAATCGCACGAGCGGATGATATCGGGATCGTGCTCGACGACGAGAACGGTGTTGCCGAGATCCCTGAGCCGTCCGAGCACCGAGACGAGCCGCTCGTTATCGGCGGCGTGGAGTCCGATCGACGGCTCGTCGAGAATGTAGAGCGCATCGACGAGATTCGCGCCGAGGGAGTTCGCGAGATTGATGCGCTGCGCTTCCCCCCCCGAGAGCGTGCGGGTCAACCTGTCGAGCGTGATATAGCCGAGGCCGACGTCGATCATGAACCGCAGACGGGACGCGATCTCCGAAAGGATATCCCTCGCGATGCGCCGTTCCTGCTCGTTGAAACGCGTCCCCTCGATCGCCTCGAGAGCCCGAGCCGGGATCATCCGGACGAGGTCGCGGATCGTGAAGTCCCCGATTCTCACGTTGTACGCTTCGCGCTTGAGCCTTCCCCCCTCGCAGGTGCGGCACGTCGTGAAGGCCATGTATTTCCGCGTGAAGAAACGGTGTCCCTTCTTGTAGCTCTTTTCCCGCAGCTTCTCGAGGAAGGGAATCACGCCGAGGAATTTTCCTTCCCCTTCGAGGACGAGCTTCCTCGATTCCCCGGGAAGATCCATCCAGGGAACGCTCGGGGGGATGCGATTCGCGCGGCAGAATTCGATCAGCCGGTGCTGAAAATAGGCGAAACGCTCGCGCGACCACGGATCGATCGCGAGCTTCTCTATCGACAGCCTTCTGTCCGGGACGATGAGCTCCTCCGAGAACTCCATCCGGTCGCCGAATCCNNGGCTGTTGAACGAGAAGAGGAGCGGATTCGGCGCCTGAAAGGACGTCCCGCACGAGGAGCAGAGCGGCGCCTGCGTGAAGCGTTGCGCCGCGCCGGAGCCTCCTTCGGCTATCTCGATGCTTCCCGACGATTCGCGGTAGGCGAGCTCCACGACCTCGGCGACGCGGGACCGGTTCGCCTCGACCGCCTCGAGGCGATCGAGAAGCACCGCGATCTCCGCGCGCGCGCCTTTATCGATCGCGAACTCCTCCACGCGAACCGCTTCCCCCCCGGCAAGAAGTCTCGAATATCCCCTCGAGAGAAGATANNGCGCCGCGTCGCTCGGGGTATGCGCGCGCACCTCGATGCCGCACCGGGGACACACGGTCCGGCCGACGCGGGCGAAGAGCAGTCGAATATAGTCGTAGATCTCCGTCGCCGTTCCGACGGTGGAGCGCGCGCTCGTCACCGTGTTCTTCTGCCTGATCGCGATCGTAGGGCTCAAGCCCGATATGTCGTCGACGTCGGGGCGTTCGAGCTTCTCGATGAACTGCCGGGCGTAGGTCGAGCGCGAATCGATATAGCGCCGCTGGCCTTCGGCGAAGATCGTGACG
>JAFNGP010000040.1 GCA_017885175.1 bacterium | reverse complement strand
CCGAGACGAGACAGCTCAACATCGATTCGTTCGACTTTGTCTGGAAGACGATCCGCGACCAGCATTTCGATCCGACCCTGGGCGGCCTCGACTGGCAAGCCGTGCACGACGAGCTGCGCCCGAAGGTGGAGAACGCGCAGAGCGCCGAAGAAGCGCGGGGCGCCATGATCGATATGATCTCGCGCCTGCGCCAGAGCCACTTCGCCATCATCCCCGCCGAAGTATACAAGAATATCGAGGCGCCGGCCGGGAAGGGAGATCGCGGCGGTTCGACCGGCATCGAGATTCGGGTCATCGACGGGAAGGCGATCGTGAAATCGGTCAAGCCCGGGACGCCCGCCGAAAGGGCGGGTATCCTGCCCGGCTGGGAGATACGCTCGGTCAAGGGAGAAGAAATCCCGCCGCTCTTCCCCCCCATCGAAAAGGAGTTCGAGAAGAGCCCGAGGAAAGACTTCTATCTATGGTATGCCGCGCGAACGAGGCTGGGCGGTTCCATCGGAGACACCGTGGCCGCGGTTTTCATGGACGAGAATGACCGGCCGACGGAAGAGACGATGATCCTCGAGGAGCCGAAAGGCAAGAGAGTCATCTTCGGCAACTTTCCGGCGTTCTACCTCGACTTCCGGACCGACACGCTTCGGGACGGCGTCGGGTATTTCACCTTCAGCACCTTCTTCGATCCGGTGACGCTCATGCCGGCCTTCGGAAACGCGATGCAGTCCTTCATGCAGGCTCCGGGAATGATCATCGACGTGCGCGGGAATCCGGGCGGGATCGCGGGAATCGGCATGGGGTTGGCCGGCTGGTTCGTCGAAGAAAAGAACGTCGCCATGGGAACGATACGGACGCGCAGCGACACGCTCAAGCTCGTCATCAACCCTCGCGCGCGCGTCTATCGAGGGCCGGTCGCAATCCTCGTCGACGGCCTGTCTGGCTCGTCGTCCGAGATGTTCGCGGGGGGCGTGCAGGGTCTCCCGCGGGTCCGCATATTCGGATCGCGGACGGCGGGCGCGACGCTGCCCTCGCTGGCGGAGCGCCTCCCGAACGGAGACGGTTTCCAGTACGCGTTCGCCTCGTATGTATCGAGAAACGGCGTCGANNCTCGAGGGCGAAGGCGTGAAACCGGACGTCGAAATCCTCCCGACCCGCGAGGCGTTTCTCGAGGGCAGGGATCCGGAGATCGAAGCGGCGATTGACTGGATACTCAATCAGCGGTATAAAGGCAATTGAATCCAAAACGTCCCAACTTCGGAGGTGCGATGGTATGACACAGCGGATACGCAAGACGGCGGCGGCGTTTGCGGCAGCGGCGCTCGCGATTCTCTTCGTCGCGCTCGGCGCGCAGGTTTCGAACGCCGAGAAACCGGCCAAGACTCCCACCGCGGAGAAGATCCTCGACCGGTTCGTGGAGGCCACGGGCGGCATCAAGGCGTACGACAAGCTTCAGAGCAGCGTCGTGAAAGGGTCCCTCGCGATCCCCGCGGCCGGGATCGCGCTCGACATCACCGTCTATTCGGCACGGCCGAACAAGATGTATTCGAAAGCCGAGTCTCCCGCGATCGGCTCGTTCGAGAGCGGCACGAACGACGAGATCTGCTGGGAGAATTCAACGATGCAGGGGGCGCGGATTCTCGAAGGAGCCGAGCTCGCCGAAAAGCTGCGCGAATCGAAGTTCGAGAGCATGGCGTACTGGCGCGGGCTCTACGATACGATAACGGTCACCGGCGTCGATACGGTCGAAGGCAGCCCCTGTTATAAGGTCGAATTGAAAACGAAGGACGGCAAGCCGCGCACCTATTTCTTCGATCAGAAATCGGGGCTNNCCGACTACCGGAAAGTTGGGGATATCCTCGTTTCCCACAAAACGTCCATGAAGCTCATGTCGCAGGAACGTATCATGACGATCACGAGCGTCGCGTACAACGTCGCGATACCGGACAGCGTCTTCGCGGTCCCGGCGGCGGTCAAGGAGCTTTTGAAGAAGTAATCGGGACGCGTCCGGTCCCGGGAAGAATCGACATTCGCGAAAGCCGCGCCCGGCCCCGAGCCCGCGCGGCTTTTTTATGGCCGGTTCGCC
Source organism: bacterium (assembly GCA_017885175.1). Taxonomy (GTDB): domain Bacteria; phylum Krumholzibacteriota; class Krumholzibacteriia; order Krumholzibacteriales; family Krumholzibacteriaceae; genus SSS58A. Next base: position 1,975 of record JAFNGP010000040.1, on the reverse strand, counting down.
CACCGGCACGAGGCGAGGAATCCGAGCCGCGCGACGTCGGCGAGGATGTCGGGATTGATGCGGTAGATCGTGTCCCCGGTCTCGTGGTACGCGAGGTGCGGGCCGTTCGAGAAGCACGCGACGCACGGCGCGCCTTTCAGAAAGAACGGGGCGAAATCGCTCGAACGCACGCCGACATGCTTGATCTCCCATGTTCTCTTGAGCGTGCTCACGTGCGCGTCGGCGGCCTTGAGCGCTTCGAGAAGCTCGGGCGGCTCGCTCGTGTATCCGCAGCTCGCGCCGTCCCCCTCGCCGACCATGTCGAAGTTGAACATGCCCGCGATCTTCGTGAAGCGCGCGGGGAAATGCTCCGCGAGGTAGTTCGCGCCGATGAGCCCCTGCTCCTCCCCGCCGAGCAGCGCGAACACGATGGACCGCTTCGGCTTCGTCTCGAGCGAGGCGAAGGCCTTTGCTATCTCCATCGCTACCGCCGAGCCGCTCGCGTTGTCGTTCGCGCCGGGGAAGGTCATGCCCATGTGGCTTCCGCAATGGTCGAAATGCGCCCCGATCACGACGCATTCGTTTTTCAGCTTCGGGTCGGAGCCATCGACGATTCCGACGATGTTGTAGCCGACGCCATCGGGGAAATGCCGCGAGACGACGCGGTACTGCACGCTCGGTCCCAGCGGAAACGAGGCCGGCTTCTTGCTCTCGCCGAGGCTCTTCTTGATCGCGGCGCACGTGAGCCCCTTTTCGGCGAACAGCGAATCGGCGACGTTCTCGCCGATCATGGCCGGCATGAATCCCTCGATCCAGTCCCCGTTCGGATGGGCGTTCGGCTTGTCGTAAATGTAGACGATCCCGAGGGCGCCCTTGTCCTTCGCCGTTCGCATCCGCGTCCGGTGCTGATCGTACTCCTCGAACGCTACGTTTTCGTTGTCCGGCGTGCCGCGGAAGCAGAGGACGAACTTGCCGGCGGGGTCGATCCCCGCGTAATCGTCGTACCCGAGAGCCGGCGCGCTGATGCCCCATCCGGCGAAGACGACGCCCGCGGTGACGTCTCCGCTCGCAGCAAAAAGAAGCGGCATGAAATCGACGGGCGCCTTGAGCTTCATCTCTCCGCGCGGAAGGAGGAGCGTCATCTCCGCCTCGTCGACGATCGTATACGGCGAAGGGAACGGCTGCAGAAAACCGGGTTCCCCGTCCATCGACTTGAGACCCCAGTCTTTGAACTTCGACGCCGCCCACTTCGCCGCGGCCGTGTATCCCTTGTCCCCGGTGAGGCGTCCGGCGAACTCATCCGATGCGAGCTTCTCGCAGTAATCGTATGGAGACATGGGAATGATCGTCTGATACGCCCGATGCTCGTCCTTGCTCAAACGATCACCTCGGACCGCGACCGGGCATGCGAGGATGGACAGCGCGATAAACACATAGAGAATTCTCATCGGTCACCTCACTCGCGGTTGCACGTGATGGCGGCGCTCCCTGCCGAACCTGACCGCCGGGACAGGGGCGATTATACACGGCCCGGCGACCCGGCACGTTTCCTTTTTTGGACGTTGAGCGCCTTCTATTCAATATTTCCAATTTTCCCCCTTGACAGAATGATATTACGATGATATCATAATGATATTACATTCAACCCGACGGAGGTGACCTATGCAAACCGTTACCGAAACCAGGGCCGGAAAGTTGAACGGCTTCCTCGCGCTCGTGATGTTCTTCGTGTACCTCGCGATCGACATCTACGTTCTCCGCGGAGGAATACTCGCCAACAGCACCGCGATCTTCTGGTTCTTCGTCCCCTTCACCCTCTTTATCGTCATCTGGATGATGGGATTCACCGTCGTCCAGCCGAACGAGGCGCGCGTCCTCGTCCTCTTCGGCAAGTACATCGGCTCCATCCGCGACTCGGGATTCTGGTGGGTGAATCCCTTCACGGACAAGAAACGCGTTTCGCTCCGCATCCGCAACTTCAACAGCGAGAAGATCA
>JAFNGP010000039.1:318-10633 GCA_017885175.1 bacterium | reverse complement strand
CCGGCGAAGGAGATTCACATCGCCGAGCCCTACGATCCGTTCGACTACAAGGAGCTCCACCACATGGAAGGGCTCCTGCTCTGCCCGCGCGGCGAGGCGGCGCGCCTCACCGCGGAGGGCTACACGGCGCGCGACGGGAATCTCCCGATCTGCCCGTCGGGCGGCGCCCTCGGCGTCGGGAACCCGATAGCGGCCACCGGGCTCATGAAGGTCATCGAGATCTTCCTGCAGCTCCGCGGCGAGGCGGGAAAGCGCCAGGTGCCCGGCAAGCCCACCTGCGGCCTCGCGCAGGCGTGGGGAGACCTCATGCAGATGGGAACGGTCATCGTACTGAGAAGCTAACAGACAAGGAGCGGGAACAATGAAGCTGGAAGATTGCAAACTCGGGGGGACGCACCTCAAATCTTCCGATTTCGAGAAGTGCAAGGTCCTCACGACCGAGTGGAAGCCGAATCTCGGCTACGCGTGGGACGACGGCGTCGCGATCGGGCGCTACCTCGCCGAGCTCAAGGAAGGCAAGATCATCGCGCGCGTCTGCCACGAGTGCCACCGCATCATGATTCCGCCGCGGATGTTCTGCGAGCTGTGCTTCCGCGCGACGGACGAGTGGGCCTACGTCCAGGACACGGGCGTCGTCAACACGTTCAGCATCGCCTACGTCAACTGGGACGCCTCCCGTCGAAGCGCCAAGGAGGGACCCCTCATTCCCGCCGTCATCGAGATCGACGGGGCGACGAAGGGCATGGGGATACTTCACATGCTCGAAGAGGTCGAGCCCGACGACGTCAAGATCGGAATGAAGGTCCGCGCCGTGTGGAAGAAACCGGAAGACCGCACGGGAGCGATCACGGATATCCTCTATTTCAAGCCTATCCGCGCCGCGGCCCCGAAGAAGGCGGCAGCGGGAAGAAAACGCTGAGGGGGTACAGGAAATGGCGATCACGGAAAGAATGACGAAGACGACCACCCCGACCTACTGGGAGGGGGAGATCCCGGTCAGATACGTGTACACGTACGGGCTCGCCGGGGAGAAGTTCTTCAGGGCCATCATGGAAAAGGGGACGTTCCTCGCGACGCGCTGCGACGCCTGCGACGTGACGTTCCTGCCTCCGAAGATCTACTGCGACCGGTGCTTCGAGGAGCTCAACACGTTCGTCGACGTCGGCACGCTCGGCCACGTCGATACCTTCACGGTCTCGTTCAAGAACATGGACGGCTCCGACAAAGTGAGGCCGCGCATCCTCGCGATGGTCAGGATCGACGGCACGGACGGCGGGATCATCCACTACCTCGAGGGAATAAGCATCGAGGACGTGGCGCTCGGCCTCCCCGTGAAGGCGATCTTCAAACCGAAGGCGCAGAGGAAGGGCGGGATCGAGGACATCATCGGGTTCGGCCCGGCGGAATAGCGCCTCTCCCGGCCGGATAATGAGAAGCGCCGAAGCGGAATCGTCCGCTCCGGCGCTTTTTCTTCGCCCTCTCTCCGGGGGCGATAAAAAAGGATGGACCAATCAACCCCTTGACCAGTCCATCCCTTTGAGTCCCGAAGGTAACAGGGTGCGATCTTGCTGCCTATTCTCCTTCGGCCTTACCACGCCACGTTAAGCCTCTTTCCTGACGATGGGGGTCCCCGAACCCTTATCTCACTCACTCAACCGCGGGCTCTAACTCAGGCCTCCGTGTCGCGTATTGACATACCATATATCAATAACCGTGCCATTGCGGAGATCGGCGGGCCCGGCCGAAAGCGGCACGGCTTTCATCATGTCCGGCTCCATGCATCGAGGCGCAAAACAATTTGAATTAAAACAAGTTAGATGCAGATGCAAAACCGCGGCGCAGAACGCCTGTGCCAAATTTTATGCTGGAATGGGATAGCGTCGTTTTTTTAGATGTCAATAAAATTATTTTACTTGGAGGGGTTTTGCGTAAAGAATGTTTCCTCAACAGTTGACGAGATGCACGGTGTTCGTCGAACCCTTANNCAGACGAGATTCATCTGGCGCATAATCCTTCGATCGTCGGTCAGCGCGAATATCCGCGTCGACGCGGGCCGATACCGGGCGATGAGCCTCGCCGTCCGCCCGGTGCGGGGCAGACAGGCGATGGCGCGCGCGCCCGAGCTCGCGGCGATCTGCGCGGCGGCCGCGCAGGCGGCTTCGGCAAGATCCTTCGGCGGCCAGGGAAGTCCGGCGCCGCATTCGTCCCTCGACCGGCGCCGCTCGTAGCGCTCCGCTTCCCGCACGATGCGGTCCATCACGGCGACGCTCTCGACCGGAAACCTGCCCGTGGCCGTTTCCGCGGAGAGCATCAGGGCGTCCGCGCCGTCGAAGACCGCGTTCGCCACGTCGCTCGCCTCGGCGCGCGTCGGGCGCTCGGAGCCCGACATCGACTCGAGCATCTGCGTGGCCACGATCACCGGCTTCCCCNNTCTCGACGCCGAGATCCCCCCGCGCGATCATGATCGCGTCGGCGGCCTCGACGATCCCGTCGAGCCGCGCGAGCGCCCGCTCCTTCTCGATCTTCGCGACTACGAGCGCCGAGGATTTCCGTTCCCTGACGACGCGCTTCACGCGCTTCACGTCGGCGGCGCACGTCACGAACGACACGGCGACATAATCGACCCCCATCGCGAGGCCGAACTCGAGGTCGCGCGCGTCCTTCGCGCTCAGCGCATGACCGATCCTGAGGCGCGGGACGTTGAGCCCCTTGCGGGAAGTGAGCACGCCTCCATGCACGATCCGGCAGCGGATCTCCCGCCCTACGACTCTCTCGACCTTCAGGTGAATGCTTCCGTCGGCGAGGTACAGGTCGTCGCCGGCCTTCACGTCCCCGGGCCGGAACCGGTAATCGACGTGCGCGCCCTCCCCGTTCCCCGCGACATTTTTCGTCGTGAGAACGAAGGCGCCGCCCTCGCGCAGGCGCGCCTGGCCTCCCTCGATCTCTCCGACGCGGATCTTGGGCCCGGCGAGATCCTGCATGATCGCGACCCCGCCGTCGAGTTTCCTCAACCGGCCGAATACCGCTTCATGCCCGGCCGGGGAGCCGTGCGAGAAATTGAGCCTCGCGACGTTCATCCCCGCGTCGAGAAGCCGCCGCAGGCTCTTCGCGCCGCCGCTGGCCGGTCCGATCGTGCAGATGATTTTCGCCCTGCGCTCCACGGGATACCTCCGATTGCGGGATTGTAGCTCCGCGGCCCGGCGAATCAAAGGGCAAATCGAGGGATTTGGTTGAAATTCACCCCGCGAGTATGCTATCAATACCCAATCCCTCGAACGACGGGGATGGAGATCGCCATGAGACACAAGGTCCTGCACGTCATCTACTCGCTCTACCGCGGCGGCGCGGAGCGCCTCATCGAGACGCAGCTCCTCGGCGGCGACCGCCGCCGCTTCGAGTATCTCGTCTGCTCGATAACGGGCGGCGGCGACATGATCGACCGGCTGTCGAACGCCGGCTCGCGCGTCTTTCTTCTCGGCAAAAGGCGGCGCGGCGACCTCACGGCGGTGACGAAGCTCGCGAACCTCATCCGCCACGAGAAGGTCGATCTCCTCCACGTCCATGGTTCGCCGGGAATGTTCTGGGGCACGCTCGCCCAGATCGCGAGCGCGACGGGCGTGCCGATCGTGCGCACCGAGCACAATCCGTATCCCGCCGGGCAGCTGCCCGCGCTCTACCGGTTGCTTTACCAGCGATTCACGAAGCGCGCGAGCAGGATCATCTGCGTCTCCGAGCTCGTGCGGCGATCGTTCGCGGAGCGATCCCCCGCGCTCGCCGACAGGTTCATCGAGATTCCGAACGGCATCCGCATGCAGGATTACGAGAAGCTCCCGCCGCGGGCCGAATGCAGGGCGCAGTTCAAGCTGCTCCCCGGCGCCAAGCTCATCGGGACGGTCGGCCGCATGGTTTCCGTCAAGAACCACAAGCTCCTCATCGAGGCGCTCTTCCGCGTGCGGCAGACGGTGAACGACGTGCACCTCGCGATCATCGGCGAGGGGGACATGCGCGAGAGCCTCGCCGCCTACGCGGCGGATCTCAGCGTGAGCGAGTACGTCTCGCTCGTGAAGGAGACCCAGAAGATCGACTACTTCTACGGCGCGATCGACATTTTCTGCCTGTCATCGGATTCGGAGGGGATGCCGCTCACGCTTCTCGAGGCGCTCGCCTCGGGCGTGCCCGTCGTCTCGACCGAGGTCGGCGGAATTCCCGAAGTGATCGAGAACGGGAAGACCGGCTACCTCGTGCCGAAGGGTTCGGCGGAGTTTCTCGCCAAACGGATCGTCGAGCTTCTGCAGGATCCGTCGAAGGCGGCCGAGCTCGCGCTCGCCGGCCGCAAAATGGTGCACGAACGCTTCCCGGCGGAAAAGATGATCAGGGCCACCGAGGCCATTTACGACGAGGTGCTGGCGAAAACCGACCCCAAGCGTTAGATTCCCTGACATGGAGAAGAGAAAACTCGGCAGAACCGACATGGCCGTTTCGGCCATCGGCTTCGGGGGGATCCCGATCCAGGGAGTCTCGTTCGACGAAGCGGATCGCATCCTCAAGACGGCGATCGAGAAAGGCATCAACTTCTTCGACAGCGCCCGGGCCTACACGGACAGCGAGGAGAAGATGGGCCGCGCGTTCGCCGGCGCGCGCGACGGAATCTACCTTTCGACCAAGTCGCTCTCGCGCTCCGCGGGCGAGCTCGCCAAAGAGATCGAGACGAGCCTCCGCAACCTCCGCACCGACAGGATCGACCTCTACCAGCTCCATTCGATCGGCACGGGCGCGGATCTCGCCCGCGTGCTCGCGCCCGGCGGCGCCCTGGAAACCCTCGTCGCGGCGCGCGCGGCGGGGAAGATCCGCTGGATCGGAATCACCGGCCATTCGCGCGAGATCATGCTCAAGGCGATCCGCACGGGGCTCTTCGACACAGCCCAGTTCCCGTTCAACCCGATCGAGACGGAGTGGGAGGAGGAGATCATCCCCGCGGCGAAGGCGCTCGGCGTCGGCACGATCTGCATGAAACCTCTCGCGGGGGGCGCGATCAGGAACAGCGCGCTCGCGCTGCGATTCGAGCTCTCGCGCGGCATGGACGTCGTCATTCCGGGCATGGACGCCGTGGAGCAGGTCGTGGAGAACGCCTCGGCCGGGGAGAAGATCGCGGCGCCGGACGCCGCGGAGCTCGCCGCCCTCGAGGCCGAGAAGAAGCTCTGGGGAGACAAGTTCTGCCGCCGGTGCGGCTACTGCCTGCCCTGCCCGAACGGCCTCAACATCCCGTTTCTCTTCCTCATCGACGGCTACTACACCCGCTACGAGCTCAAGNNTGCCCGTACGGGCTCGCGATCCCCGACATGATGAAGGACGCGGCGAAACGCGTCGTCTGATTCAATTCTTCGGCGCGGCCGGAGCCTTCTTGCGGTCGCCGTCGATCCGGCCGAGCCTCTCGACCATCTTCTTCACGAGCTCCGTTCCCCTCTCGGCGGGATTCTTGATCCCCGTGAGCACGCCGAGATATCTCCCGAAGCTGAAGACAAGAACGTCCCCCTGGTAGGTATCCTCGCCGAGGCCGAGGATGTATTCGCCGCTCGTGCCCTCCGCGGTCGCGAGAAACGATTTCATCTCGTCCGTGTACCACTCGAACGTGTCCCGCGCGGCGGCGCTGTCGACGAGCGTCGAGAGGTAGAGCTTCCCCTCCTCGTTTCCGAACATGTATGTGCCCATGAAGGCCGGAGGAAACTTCTCCCGCCCGAGGACGCCCTGCGTGAGATAGCGGAGGTCGTTCGGCACGAGCCCTTCTTCGGGGAACGCGCCCGCTTCGACGGGCAACGCGGCGGCGCCCCCTTGTATCGCGGCGGCGATCGCGTTCGCGAAGAGCTTGAGCGCCGCATCCGACGGCTCGCCCTTCTCGAAGACCGCGACGCGCACGTAGAAGCGNNTCCTTCCAGAAGTTGATCGAATACTCGTCGGAGAACGCCTCGTTCCCGATATCGTGGAGCGCAAGTCCCGGGCTCCGCATCTGCGCGTAGATGCCGTACGCCATGAGCGGGCTTCCGTGCTCGTAAATCTCCACCTTGAGCCCCCGGTCCGAGAGAGAGCGGTAGTCCTGGGCGATCACCTGCCGGAAGTCGAAGGAGAGAAAATTCTCGGCCGAGCCGTCGATGTATTCCCAGAGATTCTCCCGGGTGTAGAAGAGCGGTTCCCCGTCCGTCTTCCAGCCGGGGATCGCCTCCGCGGCGGGGAGAAGCTTCAGGAGATCGGCCGATTCCTGCCCGACGGCAGGCTGCGCCATAAACAACAGCGCCGCGAGCGCGGTCAACGTTCTCGATACGGTTTTCATACGATCACCTTCACTCCCGCGAATAAGCCCCGCGAAAAAGCCCGCTGCCGTTTCCAGGGTATTCATTATAGCAGACCGGCGCAAGAGCGGTTCCGATTATAACGCTGGACTTCGCCGGGGCTCACCCTATAATTCCGTCCATGAGATCGAATCCCGCGTCCGGACTTTGCGCCGCCCTTTCGATTCTTTTCGTCGTCGTCCTTTGCTCGCCGCTCCGTGCCGTCGACGGAAGATTCTTCGTCCGGATCGGGACGGGCGCGAGCTCTCCCTCCCTCGAGAATCTGAACGCGGAGCTCAAGCTCCAGAACACGGAGAACGTCGGTCTCGGCTACGGACTGGGCGTCTCTCTCGGACATACCTTCTTCGAGGAGCGGTGGTCGCTCGAGCTGCACTTCGCGACGAGCTCCTATCCCCCTTTCGACTATGTCAACGAGCACGAGGCCGGCTTCACGGCCAGGCTGAGGCACTACACCTCCATGCTCGTCGCGCGGCATAACTTCATGAGCGAGAGCGGGAGATTCAGGCCCACCCTCGGCGCCGGAATAGGTTACGGCCAGACGAACCTTATCTCCGGCGGCGGGAAGATCGCCGCCTTCGAGGGGCTCGTCACGGGAAGGCTCGACGTTACGATCGGGAGCAACCTCGATCTCGCCCTCGAGTGCTCGTACTACGCAGGGCTCCAGTCCAAGGATTTCAGGGACCCCTTTCTCGAGAACGTCGATACCGATATGGTGCGGAACAGCGCGGGGAACGCGCTCGAGGACACGTTCCGTTCGCTCGACGCGAGAATCGGCCTCACGGTCTGGCTCAAACCGATGACGCAGTAAGGACGGTGCAGGATGAAGATTCTTTTCGCGATACTATGCGTGTGCGCCTTCGCTGCGGCCTCTTACGGCTGCAACAAGGGCAAGTCCACGGGAGCCTCCCAGACGAAAAAGGTAGGCGGCTGCACCGTGGAGACGATCGCGATCGGGACGGGGATGAACGTCTCGGCCGAGGCGCCCTCCGACGCGGCGTGGATTCGCGTGAGCTCGGTCGAGTTCGCCGATAACGAGCTCTACAAAAAGGCCGCGCTCGATCTCGCGAAGGCGCTCGAGATGCGCGGCATAAAGGTCTACAGCCGCTCCGAGCTCATGCACGTCGCCGAAGGCCCCTGCTGGCCGCCGTACTCGGTCGAGTTCAGGATAAAGCTGGACGAGCAGGCGGGCGGCCCTATACATAAGTTTCTTCTGGGCACGCCGATCGCGGAGCACCGGCCCGGCAGCGAGCGCCCGGACGGCTACGGCCCGTTCTTCATCTCGTGCGGCTACGGCTCGTCCGACTGGTGGACCATCTGGTACCGGCAATAACCTCCGGCCGGAACGAAGAAAAAAAGGGAGCGAGGCATGCGGCCCCGCTCCCGTCATATTCGCCCGATTCTTCCGTCCGCCCCCTACCGCAGCAGCACCATCTTCTTCGAGATCGTCTCCTTGCCGCTCGTGAGGCGATAGAAATAAACGCCCGAGCTCACCCGCCGCCCCTGCGCGTCCGCGCCGCTCCATTCGACCGAATATGCGCCCTTCTGCTTCATCGCGCGATCGAGCAGACGATTCACGAGCCTCCCCGACGAGTCGTACACTTCGAGCGTCACCTGGCCGGCGACCGGCATGTAGTAGCCGATCGTCGTCGTCGGATTGAACGGGTTGGGATTATTTTGCATGAGCGCGAGCGAGGTCGCGGGAATCGTGACCCGGCCCGTCTCGAAAAGCGTCTTTCGTTCAGCTCCCGCGAGTATCCCGACGCGGTACCAATAGCTGGCTCCCGGTTCGCATTCCTCGTCGACGAAGACGAACGAAACATCGCTTCCCGTCGTCATGCTTGAAGGCCTGTCAACGAAGGGTCCCACGGCATTCACCGCGCGTTCGACGAAGAACTCGGTGCCGGGGTCGATCGATGAGAGCGCCCACGAGATCGTGGGCGCGCCGCCGGTCATGGAGACGTCATACCCCTGGAGCAGCGTCGCGATGGGAATCGTTCCCGCGTCGTCGAATTTCAGAGCGTAGATATCGGCAGTAGAGGGGGCGCCGAGGTCGAGATAATCCGTCCATGCGACGACCGCTCCCCCGGCCCCGTCCGGGACAATCGTGGGGATAAACTGGTTCGATGCAGCTCTGAGGGACACACCGCCCGGCGTCCACTGCGGCGAGCCTCCCGCATCGAGTCTTTGGACGTACCCTTTGCTGATCCCGCCGAGATAGGTAAACCACGCGAGGATGGCGCCGCCCGAACCGTCGGCGGCAATGTCGTTCACCATGCCTACCGACCCGACGCAGATGCCGTCGGACGCCCATAGCATGGAGCCGTCCATGTCTACCTTCTGAGAATAGACTGCGATTTGTTCGGTCAGGCTTCCGAACCGCATGTCCTGCCACGATACGACGGCGCCGCCCGATCCGTCCGGTGCGAGCACCGCGCGCTGTTGGTCCCCCGTCGCCGTGCAGACGGCGACGCCATCCGCGGTCCACAGAGGCGCGCCTCCCGAGTTGAGCCGCTGCATGTAGATGTCATGGCCGTGGCCGCCGTTGCGCTCGTCTTCCCACGCGATGACCGCTCCCCCCGAACCGTCGGAGACAAGAGTGGGCCGCGTCTTTAGACCGCTCGCCGAGCAAACGAGAGCCGCGTTGGCCGTCCATTGCACGTCGCTGTTCGGCGCGATTTTCTGGGCATAGACACTCGGGCCGGTGCTCCAGGCGACGCTCGCTCCCCCCGGCCCGTCCGGGATGATCTGCCGCCACACGGTGTTTCCGCCGGGATACAGCGGGAATCCGTCATAATTCCAGACGGCGGTTCCCGCCGCATCGATCTTCTGGAGATAGATCTCCGACATGGAGCCGCTTCGTAGATCGCTCCAACCGATAACGGCCCCGCCCGCCCCGTCGGAGACGAGCATGGGATACTGCTGCATGCCGGACGCCGTGCAGACCGCGGCACCGTCGGCAGTCCAGAGAGGCGCTCCGGTCCCGTCGATCCTCTGGGCATATATATCAGGCGCTTCGGATGGCGAACGAGGGTCCTCCCACGCCACGATTACTCCGCCGAGCCCGTCAGGCGCGACCTGGAGCCGCTGCTGGCTCCCGGCGGCGAGACAGACGGCGACACCGTCGGTCTGCCACATCACGGAACCGTCCGCGGCGACTCTCTGGGCATAGATATCGCTTTCGAAGCCGTTGCGCATATCCTCCCAAACGATGATCGCTCCCCCGAGCCCGTCAGGCACCATTTGCTGCTGGCCCTGGTAGCTGATCGCGGCGCAGATGGCGACGCCATCCTGCACCCAGCCGGCCCGCGCAGCCGGCCACCCGGCGACGCAGACAGCGAGCGCGAGAACGAGAACATACCCCAAGCGCTTCTTCATAACCACGCACCCCCCCTGGTATAGGTCTGAAAGTTCCGTCAACACGGACCGCCTGGCCAGCCCCGTGGGGTCTCTTCTTCTGTTAGACGGCAATTCAGATGTTTATGGCCGTAAAAAATAGTTGAAATTATCCATCATTCCAGTTAACGTATCCCGTAACGCTGTTTCGACTTTCGACGAATACAACCTTCGGAAAATGCCCCTACCAGGAGGAATCTCCCTATGGAAATGCTTCTCTCCGGAAACGAAGCCTTCGCCCGCGGCGTCTACGAGCACGGCGGCGAGTTCGCCTCCGCGTATCCGGGCACGCCGAGCACCGAGATTCTCGAAACGCTCGCGCGGCAATGCAAGGCGGACATCTACTGCGAGTGGTCGATCAACGAGAAGGTCGCGCTCGAGGTGGCGGTCGGGGCGAGCTGGGGCGGCGCGCGCTCGATCGCCGCGATGAAGCACGTCGGCGTGAACGTCGCGGCCGACCCGCTCATGACGCTCGCGTACACGGGCGTTGGCGCGGGGCTCATCCTCGTGAGCGCCGACGACCCGAGCCTCCACTCGTCGCAGAACGAGCAGGACAACAGATTCTACGGCAAATTCGC
>JAFNGP010000039.1:0-222 GCA_017885175.1 bacterium | reverse complement strand
ACAAGCTCGTCATCGAACGCCTCGAGGCGCTCAAGAAATTCGCCGAGACGACGCCGCTCAACACGATCGAGTGGGGCGACAAAAAGGTCGGTATCATCTCCGGCAGCGTCGCATATCAATACGCGAAAGAGATCATGCCGGGGGCGAGCTTCCTCAAGCTCGGGCTCGGATTTCCGCTCCCGATGAACAAGATAAGGGACTTCGCATCGAAGGTGGACCGCG
>JAFNGP010000038.1 GCA_017885175.1 bacterium | reverse complement strand
CGTGAAGTAAATGAAAGCAGCATTGAAGAAAACGGGTCTTCTTCTCTTCCTGTTCGGGCTCATCCAGGTCGCCGGCGGCTGCATCATGGAAGACCGGGTCATCGAGCTCGTCGTGAACGAAACGACGTGCGCGGACTTCGACGAAGATCAGACTTCGGTGTCGTTCGTCACTCCGGCGACGGTCGATTACGCGGCCGAGATAAACAAGATCCTCGACGACAACGATATATCCCGCGAGGATCTCGTGAGCGCCAGGCTCGTGAGCGCCACGTACGGCGTCACCGATTTCCCGACGCATGCCGATTGGATCATCACCGGCGAGATCACCGTCGAGCGGAACGACATCGCGGACGGGCCGTTTACGCTTTGGGAGTACACGAGCGTTTCGGTCGCGGCCACGCTCGGGAAAAAGATACCGGCGGTATTGAACGAGGACGGCGTCGGGGTCCTCAATCGGGCGCTCGCCGATTTCATCGCGGGCGGAAGTCCGGTTCTGACGTTCAAGGTCGTCAACAGCGGCGTGACGCCGGCTCCGAGCGTGCCCGATCCGCTCCAGTTCTCGTGGAACGGCTGCATCGTCGTGGACTTCGTGGCGAAAACGGACATCAGCGTGCCGGATCCGTTCTGAGCGCGCGATCTAGAGTTTCAGCTCGAGGGCGAGGCCGGGGCGGCAGCCCGTGAAATCGGGGCGAAGGCTCAGCCTCTCGCCCCCGGCGCGGTGAATTCGCGGAACGATATATCCGACGGCGCTTCCGGCGACGGCGCCGGTTATGATATCGGTCGGAAAATGCTCCCCCGATTCGTAACGCATGGCTCCGACCGCCGCCGCCGCGAGAAGCGATCCCGCCCAGACGTATCGTCCCGCCGCCGAACCGGGATGATAATCCCCATATACCGTGGACACGAACACGGCCGAAGCGAAGGCGACGGACGTATGCCGCGAGAAGAAGGATTTTCTCGCGTCGCTCGTCGTTTTTCTGTCCATCGGGGCGTCCGGATTGTAGACGAACGGACGAATCCGATCGACCGTGCCCTTGCCGAACGCGGGAAGGATGACGGCGAGAGCCATCGTCTCCGCGTACAGCAGCATGCACGTCTCCCCGTCCGCGCGCGCGCGCTCGTCGAGCATGAGGGCGAGGGGCGCTATGACGACCGCGCCGAGAAGGACGTCGCTCGCGTCGCCGATTCTATCGGAATATCTCCAGGTCGCGCCACGATCGAACGGGTTGATCGACTCGCGCGACAATCCGGCGATTTCCCGCGCGGCGAGGGGTTCGGGCGTTCCGCTGACGAGCACGGCGCCGACGGCCGCGACGGCGCTTACGCCGGCGATCCGGCCGTCCTTCGACCAGCCGCGCCGGTAGGGCGACTCTCCGCTCGCCCGGCTCGCGAGCGCGGCGGCCAGGAGAACGAGGAACAGGATTCTTCGTGTTCGATTCATATGCGGACCGCTATTGTAGCGCAGAGGAACTGAAAATCAGCAAAGAATAAAATGGGGCTTCCTTATGGCCGGACATGCGCTATAATCCCGCGGCAGAGAAGGGGAAGTGCCTATGAGCGGGTTTTTGATCAAAGCGGCGTGTCTCGTGGTCATCGTCTTCGGCGCGAGAGCGATGGGGTCGTTCCTGAGCGTCATTCTGCTCGCGATTCTCCTCGCATACAGCTTGAGCCCCGTGCCGATCTGGCTTATTCGAAAACGCGTGCCGAGCGGCGCGGCCATACTGATAACCGCTTTGCTCGCGATAGCCGTCGGAGCGGGGGCGCTCACGCTCGCCGGCGTTTCCATCGTGCAGCTGAAAGAGCGTCTTCCGGTCTATGAAGAGAACTGGGCCGCGCTGAAAGAGAGCGTGTCCGGTTTCCTGGCCGGCTACGGCGTGGAGACCAAAGACGTTTTCTCCCTGGAGTTCATCGGTCCCGAGAAGCTGATAGGCTGGGCGAAAGCGCTTCTCCTGCAGAGCGGCCAGACCGCCGGGCAGCTCTTTCTGCTTCTCTTTCTCGTCATTCTCGCCCTGGTCGAGATCGTCGAGATTCATATGAGAAAGGTACGGGGACAGCTCCCGATCGATTCCTTCATCGGCAAGTTCAACGTGCACAGCGAAGATATCATGGCGTACGTTTCGATAACGGGACTCACGGGGCTCCTGGGCGCCGCCCTGTTCTATCTTGCGCTGCTCATTCTGGGCGTAGACTCCGCCGCGACGTGGGCCGCGCTCGCGTTCCTCCTGAACTTCATTCCCACCTTCGGCGCGATCTTCACCGTCGTGCCGCCCGCGCTCCTCGCCCTGCTCGCATCCGGATGGATCAAGGCCGCGGGCGTGATCGTCGCCTTTACGGTCATCAATCTCGTGGTCGACAACGTGATCAAGCCGAGATTCATGAAGGACAAGCTCAACGTCTCGCCGCTCCTGATTCTCGTTTCGCTGCTCTTCTGGACCTGGGTGCTCGGCCCCCTGGGGGCGATCCTCGCCGTGCCGCTCACGATCACCATCAGGCGCGTGTACGGCCGGACGGCGGCTGGC
>JAFNGP010000037.1:2613-4471 GCA_017885175.1 bacterium | reverse complement strand
CGGAGCGCCGATACCTTCTCGTCGGCGTTCCGCCGCGCGGCGGCGAGGAGCGAGCGCTCGAGCTCGGCAGCCTTCAGCCGTTCTTCGTCGAGAAGCTTCCCGGCGTTCTCGCGCTCCTTCTCGACAAGCCCGGCGGCCCCGGCCCCGGCTTCCGCGATGCGTTCCTTCGATTCGGCTTCCTTCGAGCGGATGAGGCCCAGATGCTCCTCGATCATCGGTTGCTCCTGCGAAGAGATGTGCAAGCGTGCTCGTGAATTGATATGGCGACTACCTGATATCAGGAACGGGCGTAAACGCCCGTTTACATACATGGCAACGACTCAGGGACCGAGACGGGAATAGGACATAGCTACGAAATACACGACAAAGGAATATGAATTTAGCTAAGGCAAAACGTCCTGTCAATCAAAAAGCCTACGAGGGCGGGTAGAGCCAGCAGCGCACCGCGCGTCCGGGACCGGCCGGAACGAGGTCGGGCTTCTCGACGCGGCATATATCCATCGCGCGCGGACAGCGCGGATTGAAGGCGCAGCCGGGAGGGATGTTCACGGGGCTCGGAACGTCTCCCGGGATGGCCGCCCGCACCCGCTCGCCGGACGGATCGGCGACGGGAACGGAGGCGATAAGCCCCTGCGTGTAGGGATGGAGCGGCTCCCTGAACAGCTCCCCCGTCGGCGACTGCTCGACGATCTTTCCGCAATACATCACGGCGACCGCGTCGCTCATGTGTTCCACGATCCCGAGGTCGTGCGCGATGAAAAGGTACGTGAGCCCCATGTCCTTCTGAAGGTCCTTCAGGAGATTGATGATCTGCGCCCGCACCGAGACGTCGAGGGCGGAGACGGGCTCGTCCGCGACGAGCACCTCGGGCTCGACCGCGAGCGAACGCGCGATGCCGATGCGCTGCCGCTGGCCTCCCGAGAACTCGTGCGGATACTTCGAAGCCGCCGAGGAGGGAAGCCCGACCTTGTGGAGAAGCTTCGCGACGCGATCCTTCACCTCGGCGCCCCGCGCGAGTTTGTGTATCCGTATCCCCTCCGCGATCGTGCTTCCCACGCTGAGGCGCGGATTGAGGGAGGAATAGGGGTCCTGGAACACCATCTGTATCCTGCGCCGCGCCGCGCGCAGATCCTTTCCCTTGAGGGCGAGGAAATCCTCCCCCCCGAGACGGATGCTCCCCCCCGTCGGCTCTTCGAGGCGGATGAGGACGCGCGCGAGCGTGCTCTTGCCGCAGCCGGACTCGCCGACGAGCCCCAGAGTCGTGCCCTTCTCGAGCGCGAGATCGACGCCGTCGACCGCTTTCACGACGGCGCCGCTCCCGAAGAAGAGCCCCGCCGCCGAGCGGTAATATTTTCGTATCCCCTGCGCCGCGAAGATCTCCATCCTCACCCTCCGCACAGCCAGCAGCGCGCGCGGCGCCCCGGCGAAACGTCGATGAGCGGCGGCTCCGCCGCGAAGCATTTCTCGAATCTCTTCGGGCACCGGTCGCTGAACCGGCAGCCCGGCGGAAGCCTGAACGGATCGGGCACGTTTCCCGGAATGGTCGCGAGCCGCCCGCCGGGGCGCCCGAGCCGCGCGATCGAGCCGAGGAGGCCTTCCGTGTACGGATGCGCGGGCTTCTCGAAGAGCGGGCCGACCGGCGATTCCTCGACGATCACCCCCGCGTACATCACGAGGACGCGGCTCGCCATCTGGGCGACGACGGCGAGGTCGTGCGTGATGAGGAGCACCGCCATGCGCATGCGCTCCTGAAGCTCGCGGAGGAGCTCGATGATCTGTCCCTGCACCGAAACGTCGAGAGCGCTCGTCGGCTCGTCCGCGAGGAGGAGCCGGGGCTCGCAGCTCAGGGCCATCGCGA
>JAFNGP010000037.1:0-2549 GCA_017885175.1 bacterium | reverse complement strand
ACGGGATTGAGGCTCGTGAGCGGTTCCTGGAAAACGATCGATATCTTGTTGCCGCGCACCCGCCGCATCTCCTTCTCGGGAAGCGCGAGAAGATCGCGCCCCTCGAAAAGGATCGAGCCGCCGTCGATCCGGCCGGGCGGGTAAGAAACGAGGCGCATGATCGAAAGCGCCGTCACGCTCTTCCCGCAGCCCGATTCGCCGACGAGCCCCACCGCCTCGGCGGGCGCGATCGCGAAGCTCACGCCGTCGACGACGCGCGCCGTGCCTTCCGCGGTCTCGAAGACCGTCCGGAGATTATCCAGTTTGAGCAGCGTTTCCATACCGTCGGGCGCGGGCGGCGCGTACGGGCGCCCGCTTCCTCGCTCTCCCCAGTCACGCGATCTGTCTCGGATCGAATGCATCCTTCAGGGCGTCGCCGAGAAGGTTGAACCCGATCACGGTAACAGCAATCGCGATTCCTGGAAAGGTCGAAAGCCACCAGGCGCTCATGAGCGCCTCGCGGCCCTCGAATACCATCTGGCCCCAGCTCGGCGCCGGCGGCGGCACGCCGAGCCCGAGAAAGCCGAGGGAGGCCTCGGCGAGAATGATCCCCCCGACCCGCAGCGTCGCCGCGACGATGATGACGCTGAGCGTGTTCGGGATGAGATGTCTCCAGATAACGCCCCTTCCCCCCGCGCCGAGCGCCTCCGCGGCCTTCACGTAATCGAGATTCCTGAGGGAGAGCACCTGCGCGCGCACGAGGCGGGCGGTCGCCATCCAGCCGGTCGCCCCGAGAAGGACGACGATGAGCCAGATCGAGCCGGAGAAGAGCGCGACGCAGGTCAGGAGCAGAAAGAGCCGCGGTATCGAGAGCAGCGCGTCGACGATCCGCATGAGAATCGCGTCGGCGGCGCCGCCGAAATAGCCCGCCGCCGCGCCCACGACGGAGCCGAGAAGGACCGTGATGGCGGCCGCGAGGAGTCCGATCGTGAGCGAGACGCGCGAGCCGTACACGACCCGCGCGAAAACGTCCCTCCCGAATTTGTCCGTCCCGAGAGGATGCTCCCGGCACGGCGGCACGTAGCGCATCCTCGGCACGTCCCCCTGCGCGATCGGATCGTAGGGCGTGAGCAGCGGCGCCGCGATCGCGACGAGGTAGAGCGCGAGCACGATCAGCGCCCCCGCCATGCCGAACCGGCTCCGGCGGAACCGCGTCCAGCCCTGCGACCAGAGCCCGCGCGGCGGCGCCGCGATCGAGAGGTCGTCGCCGTTCATGCCCATACCGCCCTTTCAAGCGCGCGCACGCTTCGCTCAGCCTTTCTTCCCGCCCGCGAAAACGATCCGCGGATCGAGGAGCCCGTATGCGACGTCGGTCAGAAGGTTCCCGAGAATGACGATCGCCGCGACGACGAAGTTGATCGCGAGCACGGTCGGATAGTCCCGCGCGTAGATCGCGTCGACCGCGAGCCGTCCCATGCCCGGCCACGAGAATATCGTCTCCACCACGACGGCGCCGCCGAAGAGAAACGGGAGGCTCAGTCCCACGATCGTCACGACGGGCAGCGCCGCGTTCTTGAACGCGTGCTTGAGAAATACGCGGGATTCCGGCAACCCCTTCGCGCGCGCCGTCCGGATGTAATCCTCGCGCAGGGCGTCGAGCATCGAGCCGCGCATATACCTCGCCGTGCTCGCCGCGGAAGCGACGCCGAGGACGAACGCCGGAAGCGCGAGGTGCCTCGCGCGATCGAGCGCGAGGGAGAGCGCGGAGAACCCCTCGGTGTCGAGCGATTGCATATGGGACGACGGCAGAATCCCGAGCTTCAGGGAGAACACGAGGATGAGCATGAGGGCGAGCCAGAACGAAGGTATCGAATAGACGAAGAGCGCGGCGATCGTATTCACCCGGTCGAACGGGGAATTCCTTTTCGCCGCCGAGAGAACCCCGAGAAATATCCCGAGAACGAGATGGAGCGCGAGCGCGGCGACGGTGAGGCGGAGCGTGTTCGGTATCGCCTCGGCGAGGAGGTCCCGCACCGGCCGCTGGTACCGGAGGCTCACGCCGAAATCGCCACGCGCGAAGCTCGCGATCCATCTGAAGTACTGTTCGGCGAGGGGGTTGTCGAGCCCGAGACTCTCCTTGATGCTTCGGACCGTTTCGGGGCTGAAATCGGGGTTGTAATAGCGGGACATCGGGTCGCCCGGCGCGAGCCGGAGAAGGAAGAACGTGATCGTGAGCACGATGAAGAGCAAAGCGAGAGACTGAATAAGGCGCCGCGCGAGAAATCCTCTCATGGAGGACAAACCTCCCCGGCGATCCGCTCGTCCGTTTCCCGGCGCTTCGCGAGCGCGCGCCCGGCGATCTCCGCCTCGTCCCGTTCCGAAAGACGGAGCGGCTCCCATTCGATGCCGAACATTCCCGAGAACGCGGCCGCGACGCTCATGCCAAGGTCTCCGCGGCCGACCGGGCGGCCGAGCTCGGCCGACACGCTCGTGATGCGGTCTTCGAGGGCGTCGGGCGAGGCGAGGAGGTATTTCACGATGCGCTCGCTTCCGCCCCTCATGAGGATCGA
>JAFNGP010000036.1:1166-8398 GCA_017885175.1 bacterium | reverse complement strand
ACCGTCGGGACACCGAGCGCCGCGGCGATGTGCATCGGGCCGGTGTCGTTGCTCACCACGAGGGCGCAGCGCTCGAACATCGCCCCCAGCTGTTTGAGGCTCGTCGGCGGCGCGACGACCGCCGCGTCTCCGATCCGTCCGGCGATCGCCTCTGCGAGAGGCTTCTCCCCGGGCCCCCAGAAAACGCAGATCTTCGCGTCGAACCGTCCGGCGAGGAGCGCGCCGAGGTCGGCGAACTTCTCCGCGGGCCAGCGCTCGGCCGGCCGGTTCGTCCCCGGATTGACGCCGATCGCGAGACGCCCGGTCAGGCCGAGCCTCCCGGCCTCGCGCCGCGCAAATTCGCGATCCGCCTCCGTCAGGGGAAAATACGGAGACTTCGTGGTGACGCTCACGCCGATCCGCCGCAGCGCGTCGAGATTGAATTCGACGTTGTGGACTTCCGCGCCACGCGGCTTCACCAGAATATTGTACGCGTACGAACGTCCCCGAAAATCGTATCCGACCCGGTATCGCGCCCGGCTCGCGAAGGTCATGAGCGCGCTGCGGGGATTCCCGAAGAGATCGATGACCATGTCGTACTGCGCGCGCCGCAGATCGAAGAGAATCCTCGCGCCGCTCGTTCCCGTTTTGGAGAACACGATGACGTTATCGACCGAAGCGTTTCCCTCGATCACCTCGCGGCAGCTCCGCTCGACGAGAAAATCGATCGCCGCGTCGGGGAAGGCCGCCCGAAGATTCGGAAGGACCGCCGTCGACAGGATTACGTCCCCCACCGCGCGAAGCTTGATGACGAGCAGCTTTTCGACTGTGCCATGATCTATATTCACTTCGCCGCTACGAATCGAGAAATCCTCCTGGACCAGATCGCTATTTCTTTCGCATTTCCCAGATCTTCATCTGCACCTGCAGCTTCGTCAACGCGTGCATCAGAGAGACCATCGCGCCGTATGTCCCGTCGATAAATCCCCCGCGAACGACGAAATGGTGCAGGAAGGCGCAGGGCGCCGCGCAGAGCATCGTGATCGGGTTCGCCGTCTTTCGACGGGCCTTTTCTTCCGCTTCGAGCGTCGAGTACTTTTCGATCTTCGCGAACGCTTCCTTCAGGGTGCGATATGAATAATGAGTGATGGCGCCGGCCAGCACCCCCACGTTGCCGTCGACCCTGAATCCTTCGTGGACCTGTCGATCCGTAACCGTCGTCCGGCTCTTCCTGAAGAGGCGCAGCTGATAATCCCTGCCCCATCCGCATCCCCGTATCATCCTCCCGAGGAAGTAATTCTCCCTTTTTATCCGATACCCGTCGAACGCGTTCAAATCGGCGGCCGCGATCTCCTCGGCGAGCTTCGGCTGGACCCTTTCGTCGGCGTCGAGGCCGAGGACCCACTCGTTCGAAGCGGCCTTCAGGGCGAAGGCCTTCTGATTCGCATATCCCTGCCAAGCGCGGACGTGAACGTTCGGCGTATAGCGTTTGGCGATTTCCACGGTCCGGTCGGCGCTCTCCGAATCGACGACGACGATCTCGTCCGCCCACGCGACGCTCTTCAGGCAATCTTCGATGTTGCCCTCTTCGTTTCCGGCGATGACGATGACGGATATCTTGTTCATCGTATACCAGGCTTTTCGGGCCGTTAATACGGCAGCTGCGTTTTCAGCGTATCCTTATTCTCGATCCTGAACTGATCGGGCCTCGCGCGGATCACCTCGCGGCACCACGATTCGGGATAGCCGACTTCCTGCGGTCGGCCGTCGTCGTCCTGCACGTACCCGTCGTTGTATTTTCCGATGAGCGTTTCGCCGAGCGCCCGGTAGCGCTTCACGGCCGTTTCGGCGCGGCTCGTCGAGTAATCGGTGAGGTAGGCGGAGAGAAGCGCGGGATTATTCTTCGAGATCTCGAGCGCCGTCTTTTCGATCACCGGCTGCAGCGCGTCGAGATTCGCTTCGAGCTCCCCCTGGACCTTCCGTATGTCGTCCTTCATGTAGGAGTACTTGAGGTTCGCGAAGTTCGCGACGAAGTTGTACACCCACCAGGCGGAATCCCACGAGAACTCGCCGAGCCTGCCCTTGAGGTAGGATTCCGGCGCCGCGGCGATCCCGCAATAGAGAGGAACGTAGACGGTGAAGTAGGTGTCGTCGAGGCCGTACCAGAGGACCCCGCCGATCGGGTCGGGGAGCCAGGAGCGCGACTGCGAGACGAACGAGAAGCCCGTCTGCTGGGTCGATATGGGCCGCTCCCACGTGTAATCGGCGCCGTCGACCTTCCAGGTCATCGGGCGCCAGCGGTTCGGGCTGCCGAACGGGCCCGCGTCGATCCCCTTCGTCATGTCGTACGCGGTGCCTTCGTAGTGATCGCGCATGAGCGCGTACACGTCCGCCTTCGTGAGCTTCCTGTCGGGCTTTATCCAGAGAGGATAGGGCGACGCGCCCTCGACGCCCCGGTGGTAATCGACCGGCCACTCCCGCGAAGGCGCCGCGCGGCGGAAGATGCTCCACACCCGCGTTTCCGTGTAGCGCAGTTTCTGCATGTCCGCCGGGCAGTACGCCTCGCTGAAATTGAACGGCTTGCCGGAGGCGGGATCGTAGTATCCCTTCCTGATCGCGAAATCGACGACGTCCGCCGAGTAGAGGCAGTTCTTCTTGTCGTCGCGGGGAAACTCCCCGATGCGCGCCTTGTTCGCGTGCGCGCAGACATAGCCGTCGGGCACGCGCAGGGCCACCCAGTTCGCCCCTTTTTCTCCGGGGCCGCGCCCGATGATCTCCATGAGCCACGCNNCCGCTTCGCGGGCCGTTTTCGCCCTCTGGAGCGCGAGCCTCATGAGCCACCAGTACGGCAGCGCGCCCTCCGGATTGATGAGCTCCTCGCGGCCGGTAAAGGTGGTCTCGCCTATCACGAGCTGGTGCTCGTTCATCAGATCGACCACCGCGTAGGTGTGCGGCGCCTGCTTGACCTTTCCCCTGACCTTGTCGTGCCAATCCTTGATCTCTATCCATTCGTCCGGGCCGTGATCGCCCGCCGGCTCGACGCTCAGGCGCGGATGGAACTCTCCGTCGCACGTGTACGTGATCATAACGGAGCCGTCCGCGGACGCTCCCTTCGTCACGATGAGGTTGGTGCAGGACTCGGCGGGCGCGGAGATTGCGGACACCGCGAGGGCCAACGCGCCGACGATCGACGATACTCTCTTCATTGTGCTCTCCTTCGACGATAGCCATACGGTATATTCTTCTTAATAAAACAATCGGCGGCATCTGTCATGGCCTTTTTAGTTTGTCGTTGACACGCGGCGCGACCCTGGACTAGCATTCGACCTTCAAAATATCTTCAGGTGCTCGTCAGGAGCCGAACAGGGAAGAGGGTGCGAATCCCTCACGGACCCGCCACTGTGAATGGCGAGCCTTCCGCCCGAAACCACTGGCGCTCTGAGCTGGGAAGGGGGCGGGGGCGATTGAGCCACAAGTCAGGAGACCTGCCTGGAGAATCCGCCGACCCGGACCTCTTCGAGGAACGAGAGGAAGGAGCTCCATGAACGTTTCCCGATCCATCCAGACATCCCTCGCGGCCGGCGTTTTCATGCTCGCCGCGACGCGCGCCGCCGCGGGCGTCGGACCCGCCACGGAAGCGGAACCGGAGGGAAAGATCTACGCCGGTCCCGAGATCGTCGTGACGGCGACGCGCATCGCATGGCCGGTCGAAAAGACGGCGAGCTTCATCACGGTCATATCGCGGAGCGACATCGAGCGGCGGCACGCGGAGAACGTCGGCGACCTCCTGCGCTCCGTCGCCGGGCTGAACGTCGTCCAGTCGGGGAGCGCGGGCAAGGCGTCGAGCATCTTCATGCGCGGCGCNNTTCTCCGAGCTCTCGTGCGACAACATCGAGCGCATCGAGGTCGTCCGCGGCCCGCACGGAATCCTCTACGGCTCGGCCGCGATCGGCGGCGTCGTCAACATCATCACGGGCGCAAAGGCGGAAGGTCCGGGACGGAGCGTTTCGCTCTCCGCGGGCTCATACCGAAGCGCCGGGGGCGCGGTCTCGCTTTCCGGCGGGGAGAGGGCCTACCGCTACTCGTACACGCTCTCGGGCGAGACGACGGAGGGGCCGGCGGCGAACGATTCTTACCGAGCCACGGCCTTTTCGGGCTCCGTCTCGAACCGGTTGACCGCGACGTCGAACGTATCGCTGAACCTGCGGTACCGCGAGGCGGCGAGCGGGCTCGGCGGACCGTGGTTCGCCCCCGATCCGAACGCCTCCCAGGACGGCGGGCATTTCATCGTTTCCACCCTGTACCGGCAGTTCGTTTCCGACCGGTGGAGCTATTCCGTGCGCACGTCCTTCCTGTCCCGCGGGATCACGTGGAAGGATCCGGTCGACGCGCTCGACACCGGCCCCTTCGCGGGGGACGGCTTCTCGGAGATCAACTCGCGCGTCAAGGACGTCGCCTGGCAGAACGACCTGCGCTTCTCCGAGAGCGCGTGGCTCGTCTCCGGCGCCGAATGGAAAGAGGAGCAGACGACGAACAGCGGCTACTCTCCGTTCGGAACGACGAGCTTCGACGAGCGCATACGGAACGCCAGCCTTTTCGCGAACGGAATACTCGATTTCAGGCGCCTTCCGACGGCCTCCGCCGGCGTCCGCGTCGACGATCACAGCAAGTTCGGTTCCGTCGCGACGTACAAGCTCTCCCTCTCATACCCGGTGCCCGGGACCGGAACAACGCTCAAGGGATCGATCGGAACGGGCTTTCGCGCCCCGAGCCTGAACGAGCTCTACTATCCCTTCTACGGCAATCCCGATCTCGCGCCCGAGAGAACGTTCGGATACGACGTCGGCGCGAGAAGGGATTTCGCGGCGGGAAGGGCTTCGTTCGAGTGCGCATGGTTCGCCAACTCGTACCGCAACATGATAACCTTCAATCCGGCAACCTGGCTCGCGGACAACATCGGCGAGGCGAAGAGCAGCGGCGTCGAGATCCAGTCCTCCCTGCGCCCGTTCGCCGCGCTGACGCTGCGCGGCTTCTACGCCTTCACCCGCACCGAGGATTGCGCGACGGGGAAGCAGCTCCTCCGGAGGCCGCGCCACGGCGGCGGGGGCAGCGCCTCGTACCGGGGCGGCCCGTGCGACGTGATCCTTTCGGCCTCGCGCGTCGGCACGCGGCTCGACAACGACTTCGGCGGCCCGCGCGGAGAATATTACAATCCGGCGTACACGCGTCTCGACGCGGCCGTCACCTATCGGGCGAACGCCGCGAGCGAGGTGTTCCTCACGGTGAGCAACGCGACGGACGAGCGGTACGACGAGGTCGCGGGATACCCCGCTCCCGGGGCCCGCTTCACGCTCGGCACGAAAGTGGACTTCTGATCGGCCGCATGGTATGATGGCGTCGAAAACGAAAGGGGGCTTCACATGGCAGTAGCACGAGTGACCGAGGTCGTATCATCCTCCGCGAAGAGCTGGGAAGACGCGGCGCTTGAGGGGTTCAAGCGCGCGAGCAAAACGCTCCGCGGGATCACCGGTTTCGAGATCGTCAAGCAGACCGCCCACGTCGAGAAGAACAAGATCGTCGAGTTCCGCGTGACGATGCGCGTGATATTCGTTCTCGAGGATTAGCGCGGCGCACAACGGGATCCGAACCGAGCCTCGACGCTAGCCCTGCACCCGGTAGTCCTCCGCGCGGTGGCGCACGATGACGCCGTCGATCATGTAGATCACGTCCTCGGCGATATTGGTCGCGTGATCGGCGATGCGCTCGAGATGCCGCGAGCACGAAAGCAGATGAATGAGGCTTTCGAGATGCTCGGGCTTCCGCCGTATCGCGTCCTGGATCCGGACGTACATCTCCCGGTTCATCGCGTCGATCTCGTCGTCGGTCGTGAGAACTTCGTACGCGAGCTTCGCGTCCTGTTTCATCAGGGAGTCGAGGCTCTTTTTCATCATGGCCTTCGTTTTATCGGCCATGAGCGGCAGGTCGAGCGGAAAATCGGGTTTTTCGCGGGTCGCGAGGAACATCGCGCGCTCGGCGATATTAACCGCGAGATCCCCCATCCGCTCGAGGTCGCTGTTGATCTTGAGAATGGCGACGATGAACCTGAGATCGCCCGCGACGGGCTGATGAAGCGCGAGCACCTTGAGGCACTCCTCCTCGATCGTCACCTCCGTCTCGTCGATCCCCACGTCGCTCTTGATGATCTTTTCGGCGAGGGACGAATCCCGCTCCGTGAGCGATTGCACCGCCTTGTAGACGTTGTCCTCGACCGTCGCGCTCAGGGCGAGAATCCGCTTCTTGAGATTCTCCATTTCCATTTCAAGATGTTTCGACACGATTCACACCGTCCTTCTTCGCGTCATCCGAAACGACCCGTGATGTAATCCTCGGTTTCCTTCGCTCTCGGCTTCGTGAATATCTGGTCCGTGTCGCCGAATTCTATCAGACGTCCCTCGTAAAAGAAAGCGGTCATATCGGACACCCGGGCCGCCTGCTGCATGTTNNGCGGAGGCCGGCTCGTCCATGAGGAGAATCCTCGGATCGACCGCGATCGCCCGCGCGATGCAGAGGCGCTGCTGTTGACCCCCCGAGAGCCCGAGGGCGTTGTGGTCGAGGCGGTCCTTCACCTCGTCGAAGAGGGCGGCGCGCCTGAGGCTCCGCTCCACGATCTCGGCGAGGGTCCCCCGCTCGCTCAGCCCGTGGATGCGCGGCCCGAAGGCGACGTTGTCGAATATGCTCTTGGGAAACGGATTCGGCTTCTGGAACACCATNNGACGCCGGCCGTGCCGCAGCCCGGAATGAGATCGTTCATCCGGTTGATCGCGCGCAGGTACGTGCTTTTCCCGCAGCCGCTCGGCCCGATGATGGCGGTCACCTTGCCCGCCTGGATATCGAGCGTCACCCGGTCGACGGCGGCCTTCGAGCCGTAGAAGACCGAAAACTCCTTCGCGCGGATAAGGGGAACTCCGCTCGGCTGCGATCTTCCGGGATGCGCTCCCGGGGACGGTTTCGCGAGCGGGGCGGCGAGATTTTCTCGTGAGCTATTCACTGTTTCCTCCGATTCGAACGCATCCATCATGCCGGATCTCCTAGCCTCTCAGCTTCTTCGATACTCGAGCGCGTATGACGATGGCGGTCAGGTTGAGAATCAGGACGAGCGCGACGAGCGTGAGCACCATGCCGTACTGGACGTGCCGTATCTCGTCGATCGCCTGATGCTCGGTCGCGAGATTGTAGATGTTCCAGGGGAGCGC
>JAFNGP010000036.1:0-1013 GCA_017885175.1 bacterium | reverse complement strand
GCACGAGCACGGCGAGCGTGAGCGCCCCCGCGAGAACGCTCTTCGATTGCGACACGTTCATCGTGTTGATGAAGAAGGCGAGGCCGAAAAGCCCGAAGACGATGCTCGGAACGCCCGCGAGCGAGCTGATGCAGGTGCGGAGAATGCTCACGAAATGGCTCTCCCCCGCGTACTCGGCGAGATAGATCGCCGTGATTATTCCGAGAGGGACGGCGAAGAGCATCGCGCCGAGAACGAGATAGATCGTCCCGAGCATCTCCGGCCATATCCCGCCGAAGAAATGCGAATCGTACGATTCGTCGAACAGGAATCGCCAGTACCACGTGAGACGGGGCTGCAGCATATCCGTGGCGCCTCGCTCGAGCTCGCCGAAGAGGGGCTCCAGGGAAGTGCCCCCGAAGCGATCGACGCGCGGTTTCAATACTTTGACGCCCATCTTCGTGGGATCGGAGTAATCGTATTCCTCGGCGAAGAGAATCCCCTGGAGCTTGATCTTCGCGCGATCCCATCGCGTCTGTCCGTATTGCTGGCGCATGAGAACAGGCTCTTCCCCGCCGGGCATCGGACCGAAGAGCTCCACGACGAGACCTTTGAGCTCTTGAAAATCGTCCCGGTAGCGGCGGCGGAAATCGGCGTCCGCCGTGTCGAGCTGCGCTTCGAATCCGCGGATCAGATCGAGCACCGGCCTGCGAGCCGCCTCCGCGCGGGCCTTCTCGGCCTCGATCTCGGCGCGGTCGCCGCGATTGAATCTGTCCAGCATGAGCTCGCGATTCTCAATCGTGGCGCGGAACACGAACGCGGACGAACCCTTGATGAATATGGGACCGAGAAGAATGACGAGAGCGAGGGCCATGAACACGATTGAAACGACGCTCACGAAGGTGAACGAACGGTTGAACAATTTGCGGGTTCCGATCTGCATCCCCCTCACCCCTTTACCCTTCGCGACCGCCGTATCGCGTATTCGCTCACGACGTTCATGATGAAGGCGAACGCGAGGAGGCACGCCGCCA
>JAFNGP010000035.1:2271-4811 GCA_017885175.1 bacterium | reverse complement strand
CTCTCGCCGATCTCGTGAACGAAGGCAACCTGGGTCTCATAAAAGCGGCGTACCGCTTCGACGAAAAGCGCGGGTACAAGTTCATTTCCTACGCGGTATGGTGGATCCGGCAAGCGATGCTCCAGGCGCTCGCCGAGCAATCGCGCATCGTGCGGCTCCCCCTCAACCGGGCGGGGACGCTCTACCGCATCGGAAAGGCCGCGCGGCAGCTCGATCAGGAGCTCGGGCGAAGCCCCGAGGTCTCGGAGATAGCCGAAAAGCTGAAGCTCCCCCACGACGAGGTCAGGGATACGATGCAGATAGCGAACAGTCATCTCTCGCTCGACGCCTCGTTCAGCAACGATCAGGAGGAGAACTCGCTCGTCGATTATCTGGCCGACGACAATCTCGAATCTCCGGACGAGCAGACATACGTGAACGCGCTGAGCGACGATATGCAAAAAGCGCTCGATACCCTGACCGACAGGGAGCGGGCGATTCTATCCCTCTACTTCGGCATCNNATCCGGCAGATCAAGGAGAAGGCGATACTGCGCCTGCGGCACAATTCCCGGAGCAAGTATCTGAAGGGGTACGTGCAGGATTGATCGCGGCCGCTCGTCGATACCAGAGGGCGGGGGAAAGCTCTTTCCCCCGCCCTTTTTTCATATCCTCACGTCCCTCTATGGTACGACATTTGCAACAGTTAGAGGCGGGGGGGATTAATCGCTTGACACGCACGACAGGCGATTACTAGCTTATCCGGTAAACAGGGGGTTTTCAGAAATCTTTAAGCGCGGAGATCATATGGATCGGCATTTCCAGTTCCTGTGGGTGCGCGGAGCCAAGGCGGGAGTGAAGACGATACGGGTGCCCCGCGTCATCGCCATAGGCGCGCTCGTCGCCGTCGCCGCCCTCATCGTCTCCGCGGTCGTGATTATGGCCACCCGCGCGGGCCAGATCTACAACGCCATCGCCGTCAGGAATCTCGGCGCGGAGAACGAACGCCTTGCGAAAGAGCTCGGCCGTTTCCGCACGGAGGTCGACGGCTTGAAGGCCAAAATGAACCTGAGCTTCGAGCTCCAGAACCGGGCGCGCCTGATCGCGAGCCTGGAGCCGCTCTCGGCGGACGTATGGCAGGCGGGCGTCGGCGGCGGCGGCCTCGACCGGATGGAAACCGCTTACCCCGACAGCGTATTCGGCACCATCGACGAGAGTCTCGATCAGATGCTCCGGCAAACGGAGATTCAGCTCGAAAGCTATTCGGAAGTCATGTCGGTTCTCGAGAAGGAGAAGAAGATCCGGAACGGAACGCCCTCGATACGTCCCCTCACCGGGGGATTTCTATCGAGCCGTTTCGGGCGGAGAATGGATCCGTTTCTCGGCGAGGTCGTTCAGCATCCGGGCCTCGATTATCGCGCGCGGACGGGTAGCCCCGTCCTGAGCAGCGCCGAGGGCGTGGTGAGCATGGCGAGGAGGAACGGGGGGTTCGGCCTCATGATCGAGGTGAGCCACGAGAACGGGTTCACGACCCGGTACGCCCATCTTTCGAAGATCCTCGTGACCCGCGGGCAGAAGGTTACGCGCGGAGAGATCATCGGACTGGTGGGGAATACGGGACATTCGACGGGCAGCCATCTTCACTACGAGGTTTTGTTCCGAAAGGTGCATCGCGATCCGCTGCAGTACGTGATTCCCCAGGGCACCTGCTACGATTGATCCGGCGATCCGGCCGGGAGTTGAATCCCCTTCAATTTCTATTGTCAGTCGGGCCGTGACCGCTTAGACTCGTGCCGCGACCGGTTGCGGCAGGCAGGCCACGAGCATCTTTCGAGGTATCGAATGGCGTTTTCTCTTCGGGCGGCGCTTATCGTTTGTATCATCGCAGGTCAGTGCGCGGGCGTTCTCTCCTCGGCCTCCGCGGCATCGCGGTCGGTGAAGGAGATACGTTTTCGCACGGAAAGCGATCGAACGCGGATCGTCCTCGATCTGAGCGGCGAGCCGCGCTATTCGATCAAGACCGCCGCCGGTCCGTTCCGGATCGTCGTAGATCTGCCGAATTGCCGCATCGCCGGCGACATCCGGAATATCGACGTGGGCGACGGCGTCCTCGACCGGATCCGCGTGAACCGTCTGAAGACCGGCGCCCAGGTGGTTCTCGATCTTCCCCGGCGAGCCGAATTCTCCCATTTCGCTCTTAAGCCGGATTCGGGCAAGCCGCATCGCATCGTCATAGATATCGCGAAGGCCGAGGCCGGCGGCGCCAGGGGCGCCGCGAGGGATGTCGCCGGGGCGGGAGAAGCCGCGAAGGAGGCCGCCGGCGACAGGATCCCCGAGAGGAAGCCGGCAGCGGCGCCCCGCGCGAGCGGAGGGGATCGCGTCGTCATCATCGATCCCGGGCACGGCGGCGCCGCGCCCGGCACGATATCGCACAGCGGTATCCAGGAAAAGACGCTCAACCTGAGGCTCGCGAAGATGCTCAAGAGCGAGATCGAGAAGCATCCGGGGTATCGCGCCATTCTCGTCCGGGACGGCGACTACGACGTGCATTGGGTCCGGCGC
>JAFNGP010000035.1:1946-2262 GCA_017885175.1 bacterium | reverse complement strand
GCGGCGGCCGTCGCGGAGCGCGAGAATCTGCTCCTCGAGGCAGGCGCCGACAGCGCCGGTTTCAACGACGATCTCAAATCGATCCTCTTCGATGTCAGCCTCGCGAACGCGATACAGCAGAGCTCGGTGCTCGCGGACGAAGCGGCTTCGGTGCTTCGCGTGGATCCGCCCATTCCGTTCAGGAAGGTCAAGCAGGCGCCGTTCATCGTCCTGCGGGGCATCGCGATGCCCTCGATCCTCGTCGAGGGAGGCTTCCTTTCGAATCGGAAGGAAGCGGCGATCGTTTCGAAGGAGAGCTACCTGCGCTGGCTCGCGA
>JAFNGP010000035.1:376-1938 GCA_017885175.1 bacterium | reverse complement strand
TGACGGAGAATATCGGGATCAAGATCGTCTCCGTTCTGTTCGCGATTATCCTCTGGCTCTATGTAACCGCCCAGATCGGGGAGAAACAGACCTTCAGGGTCCCGCTCGATCTCGTGAATATTCCGGAGAGTCTCACCGTCGTGAGCGAAGCGCCGGGAGAAGTGGCGGTCACGATGCGGGGCGCGCGGAGCGAGCTCATGAAGCTCCGGTTCCTGAGCAGGATCAGGGGAACCGTCGATCTCGGCGGCGCGAGGCGGGGGAGAGTCGTCGTGCCCCTTTCGGCGGCGATTCTCAATCTGCCCGCGGGATTCCCGGCCGGGGACGCGGCGATCGAGGCTCCGAAATCGCTGACGCTCGATTTCGAATTGATCGTCAGCGCGTTCGTGCCGGTCGCTCCCGTGTTTCGCGGGTCGGTTCCGGATGAAATGATCCTCGTCGGTCAGCCGTCCGTCAGTCCCGCGCGGGTGCTCGTGCGCGGCCCGGCGGCCGCAATGAGCGGCATCGCGGCCGTCGAGACGGAGCCGATAGATTTGCGGAACAAACGGAGCGGATTCTCGCAGGAGGCCGTACTCCGGGTCGGCGAACGATGCGAAGCGGTTCCCCGGATCGTTCGCGTCGATATCGAGATAGCGAAACGCGCCGTCCGGACGATGCCGGGGATACCGCCGACTCTGCTTCAGGTCGAGGAAGGCTTCATGATCGAGTATTCGCCGTCGAGCGCTTCGGTCACCGTCGAGGGGCCCGAGGAGCTCGTCAACCGGCTCGTGAACGACGACGTGTCCATCATTCTCAGCATCCCTCCCGGCACGCGGGGGACGAGCCGAATCCAACCCGAGGTCATCGTTCCGCAGGGGATCGATACTTTTTCGATCGACGTAGATTCTTTCGAGGTGAAGGTCGTTTCGAAGCGATAGGGCCGCACTCATGGAAAACGGCGCACGAACGAATATGCTCAACCGCGATTACCGGCTNNATCGCGCTCGCCGTCGGGGCGCTGTTTCTCAAAGCGGACGACATGGCGCATACGCCCGTCGTGATCGGCGTATGCGCGTTCGATTCGGCGCGCGCCGGTTCCACGCTCGAACAATTCTCCGAGTTCTGCCGGGCCAGGGGGTGCGGGGACATTCGCTGGCGGTACCTCGGGCCGGATCAGAAACTCGCCGGGTGCGATTTCTACCTTACGACGTCGCTCGAGCTTTCCGCGCCCCTCGCGCGGGGGGATCTCGGCTGCGCGCTCATCGCGGCCGAACGGGAGGCGCACCGCTACTCGCGGAGCTCCGTCCTGGTGAGAGCGGGCGTCACGGCGCTTCCCGCGCGCGGGGCGCGAATCATATTCGGCTCCTCCCGCTCGGCCGCGGGTTTCCTCGCTCCGTACCGCGCGCTCGAGCGGTCGGGGTATGCCCTCTCGGAGGCATCGATCGAGTTCGCCGGTTCGTACCCGGGCGAGGAACGCGTCGTATTCGGCGTGCTGTACGGCGCCTACGACGCGGGCGGCATCTCCCTCGAACGCCTGCAGGCTCTGAAAAAGGCCGGCATCGTGCGGGACGGCGAGATCGACGTCC
>JAFNGP010000035.1:182-347 GCA_017885175.1 bacterium | reverse complement strand
CGCTCGGAATCGCCGGTTTCTATGCCCCGCGGAAGAGCGATATCGAGCTCATCGGGGAGCTCGACGCGATGATTCCGCCCGCGGCGGCCGCCGCTCCCCCGGGGGAAGCCGGAGGCGTTCGCCGGTAATCCGTGCGATTGCGGCGAGGCTCCGCGGTTGACCGGA
>JAFNGP010000035.1:0-125 GCA_017885175.1 bacterium | reverse complement strand
CTGGGTGGTTCTCATTTTTGTGGGGTCGTCGATTCCCCGGCTGTCGGGTGATGCGTTCGGCATGCCGCGGGGATCGGACAAGGTCGCTCATTATTTCGAATACCTGATCCTCGCCTTTCTCTTCT
>JAFNGP010000034.1 GCA_017885175.1 bacterium | reverse complement strand
ACACGCTCGCGTGGAAGAAGGACGGCGCGGTGAAATTCGACTACCGGCCGGTCGTCATCACGCGCTTCGAACCGAAAGAGAGAAAATACTAGTCGAAGGAGGCCTCCCGCGATGGCTGCGAACGAACACGAAACGAAGCTCTACACCTTCCGCGTCAAGCGCTACGGCACGGGCGGCAGGGAGAAGGAGCACTACAACCAGGATTACAAGCTCGAGGTCATGAAGGGGCAGTCCGTTCTCGATTGCCTGAACGAGCTTCGCTGGAAGCACGACGGCACGCTCACCTTCCGTCGCTCGTGCAAGAGCGGTATCTGCGGNNACGCAGGTGATGGCGCTCGGCGGCTCCGTCGTGACGGTCGAACCGCTCAAAGGCTATCCCGTCGTCAAGGATCTCGTCGTCGATATCGACCCGATGGTCGAGAAGCTCCTCGCCGTGAAACCGTACCTCATCACGAAGACCCCGCCGCCGAGCGACCAGGAGCGCTTCCAGAGCCAGGAGGACCGCGCGAGGCTCGACGGTCTCTACGAATGCATCCTGTGCGGATCGTGCACGTCCTCGTGCCCGTCCTACTGGGCGGACGAAAAGTATCTCGGCCCGCACGCCTTCCTCAAGGCGTACCGCTTCATCGCGGACAGCCGNNTTCAACTGCGTCGAGGCGTGTCCGAAGAGTCTCAACCCGACGAAGGCCATCGCCGCGCTCAAGCGGGAGCTCGCGAAGGAACGGATCGGGTAGGAGGTATGACGATGTCCAGGGTATCGCGTCGCAGCTTTCTCAAGATCACCGCGGGCCTCGGCGCGGCAAGCAGCTTCGTGCCGCTGCGCTCGCTCTTTTCGAGATCTCCGTTCGCGGGGCTCTCGGCGTCGCCGCTCTCCGGCTCCGGGGCGGGAAAGAAGCCGCTCGTCATCTCCACGTGGAAGCACGGAATACCGGCGAACGACGCGGCGTGGACGATCCTCTCGGCCGGCGGCCCGGCGCTCGACGCGGTCGAGGCGGGAGTGCGCGTTCCCGAGGGGGATCCGTCCGTGAACGGCGTCGGCTACGGCGGTCTCCCCGACGAGGAATGCCGGGTGACCCTCGACGCCTCCATCATGGGGCCCGACGGCCGCGCCGGCGCGGTCGCCTTCATCGAGAACTACCGGCACCCGATCTCGATCGCCCGAAAGGTCATGGAGACCACCGATCACGTGTTCATCGTGGGCGAAGGAGCCGAGGAGTTCGCGCGGAAGCAGGGCTTCTCGCGCGAGGAGCTTCTCACCGAGGCCTCTCGCGAGGCGTGGATCAAATGGAAGCAAAGCATGAGCGACAAGGATGACTGGTTCCCGAAAGACCTCGATCACGATACGATCGGGATGGTCGCTATCGACGCCGCGGGGAACCTCGCCGGGGCCTGCACCACGTCGGGGCTCGCCTTCAAGATACACGGGCGCGTCGGCGATTCTCCGATCATCGGCGCGGGCATGTACGTCGACAACGAGATCGGCGCCGCCGCGGCGACCGGGAAGGGTGAGGAGGTCATCAAGACGTGCGGGAGCTTCCTCGTCGTCGAGGGCATGCGGCAGGGGCTCTCGCCGAAAGAGGCCGCGAAAAGGGCGCTCGAGCGGATCATCAAGCGTCACCAGGGGAAGCCGGCGTTCCAGGTGGCCTTCGTCGCCCTCTCGAAAGAGGGAGAGATCGGCGCGCTCTCGCTTCAGGAGGGATTCCAGTACGCGCTCGCGGCCGGCGGCGCGAACGAGCTGATCGATGCCGAGCACCTGCTCTAGGAGCGGGTGCTGTTTTCAATACCGAATCGGGGAGGAATAACGTGGCAGGAAAAGTTTCGGGAAACGCTCTGAAGCCGGCGCTCCGCGTCGGCGGGGCCGCGCTTCTGGCCCTTGCGTTCGTTTCGTGTTCCGGCGTGCCGTCGAGCCCCGATGGCGCCGCGAAGAAGATGCTCCGCGCGTACGGCGGGGAGAAGAAAGCGGCGCGCCTCCGGAGCTTCGCGGCAAAGGGATTCATCAAGGATTTGAGCTCCGAGACGGTAGCGAAGAGCTACGCCTTCGACGTCTACCGGAAGGGGAGCCTTTACAAGCACAAGGTGATGGCCGCTCCCGTCGGGAAGCTCACCGACGTAATCGTGCTGTACTTCGACGGCACGACGAGCCGGGAATGGCTGAGAGGCAAGGGAGTGCAGCCGATCCCCTCCATGGAGCTCGGTCTGCTCAAGTACCGGTTCCCCGACTGCGTTCAATGGGCGCAGACGGCCGGGCGCACAGGCACGATGATCCCCGTGAAGAAGGGGGACAACGTCGTCCGTGTGCGGTACACCGATGGATCCGAAGTGGTCACCCTCGCGCTGGACAGGAAGAGCTGGCTCCTGAGCGGGGTCGAAATCACGAACACGAGCGACACCGCCGCCGTGTTCACCGAGAGCTACGATCATTACACCGATGTCGCGGGCATTCCATTTCCCCAGGAGTTCAAGGCGACCTTCAGAGGCGCGCCGTACTACGAGTACCTGCTGTCCGTCATCGACCTCGATGCGGCTCTGCCCGATACGCTCTTTCGCGTGACGAACGAGGATACNNAAGCGGTATCCCGCCTCCGCGAGATTCGCCTCCGCGCCCTCTTCGCGGTCGACGATCGTATAGACGCCGGCGATTACGCCCCCTCCGGCTTCGATCGCCCGGGCCGCCTTGAGGAGCGAACCGCCCGTCGTCGCCACGTCCTCGAGAAGGATGACCCGCATTCCCTTCAGCAGATTTCCCTCGACGAGATTCTTGGTTCCGTGATCCTTCGCTTCTTTGCGGATGAGGAACCCTTCCTTGTCGAAGCCTCGCTGCGCGGCCAGCGAAAGAAGCGCGCCGATGATGGGATCGGCGCCGATCGTGGGCCCGGCGAACGCGTCGTATTCGATCGTGTCGAAGCGGTCGAGGAGGAGCTTTGCCGAGAGGTGAAGCCCGCGGGAGCACAGGGTGGTCATCTTGCCGTTGATGTAGTAGCTGCTTTTTCTCCCCGACGCGAGGGTGAAATCCCCCTTGAGGATGGAGCGCTTCCTGATGATATTCCCGAGTTCTTCCCGTTCGTTCATCGGTTCTCCCTTTTCGTGTGCGGTGCCGTCGAACACCGGCGTCAGCTCGAAGTGATCATGACGCCGACCGAGATCTGGAAAAAGCGGACTGCGTTTTCTTCCGTATAATAATGCACGGTATCGTCGAGTTTTGAGCCGACGAAAA
Source organism: bacterium (assembly GCA_017885175.1). Taxonomy (GTDB): domain Bacteria; phylum Krumholzibacteriota; class Krumholzibacteriia; order Krumholzibacteriales; family Krumholzibacteriaceae; genus SSS58A. The sequence goes on along the minus strand of JAFNGP010000034.1, from coordinate 1,889 downwards.
CGGCGTGGTACTTGACGTTCGCGTTGAGCGATACGGTGTTGGCCACCCTGACGAGCACGCCGATTCCGCCGTAAACCCCGAGGTGATTGTCCGTCTTCTGCGCCTCGTAAAATCCCCGGGGCAGAATCGCGTTCACGCTGTAGAACCCCGGTCCGGCCTCGAAGGTCGGCGTATAGCGCCCGTGCACCGTTTTGAGAAGGATCATGCCGGCCGTAAGCGAGAACATCTGGAGATTGACGTCCGAACGGTCGAAGAACATGAGGTTCTTCTCTTCGTTCTTCGACGCGCCGAAATTGTGGGAGGACAGCGAGACGTCGACGCCGAGCCGGTTCGTGATGCCGTGGATGAAATGGAGCTCGATCTCGCTGCCGCCGCCGAATGCCGCGTTGAAAGCGCCGCTCGTCGCGAGAGCGCCGACGCGGATTCCGAGCATTTCGCGCCCCTTGATATTCTGCGCCGACACCGGTCCGTTCCATGAGACGACAGCCGTGACGAGCAATGCGGCGAGAAGGCCCGGTGCAGTTTTCATGCACTTAAAATATCACAAGGGGAACGCCGCCGCTAAGGAAAAACGATTTGCGGCGTCTATCGCGCGAGGACGAGCTTGAGCCTCGCGGCGATGCGCGGGCCGTTCTTCAGAACGGCGAAGTACACGCCCGATGGGAGGGGCGCGCCGCCCCGATCCCCGCCCGACCACCGGATGACGGCCTCGCCGCGCGCGTCCGTTCTCGCCTCGAGATCGTTCAGCGCCCTGCCGGCGATGTCGTAGATCGAAACCGCGAGGATCGCGTTCGGCGCGCTCCGAATGAAAAGCTCCGTCGAGGGGTTGAACGGGTTCGGGCTGCAGGTGAAGACCGGGGGCCCGGGCGGTCGATCGAGCTCGGAGGCGGGGGAGAGGCTTTCGACGGCGACGATTCTGTTCTTCTTGCTCTTCGACGGTATCCTCTCGCCGTCGGGAGGCGGGCCGACGGGGATCGCGCGTTCCTCGATCCCGTCGACGTTGATGTGGCCGAACGGCGCGCCGCAGTTGTCGACGATCGTGAGGTAGACGGCCCGTCCCCGGAACGGGTAAAGGTTCCATATCCGCTCGTCCATGCGATCCGTGTTCTTTCCCGTTTCGCGGAGAAGAATCTCTCCGCTCCGCGCGTCGCAGAGCGCGACGTAGCACGAGTCGGGATACGTGCCTCCGCCGACCAGGAGCCGCATCGACAATCCCGTGACGGTGAAATCCTTCGAGCGGATCGCCCCGCGCGCTCCGTCGCCCTGCCAGGCTCCCGGGTAGGTGCCGGTGAGCGGTCCGTTGAATCCCTCGTACGTTCCGATCCACGAGTTTCCCTCGAAGAGCGTCTCCGTCGTGTCGTCGCCCCGGAATCGCGGGTTGTTCCCGAATACCGGCTGATGGTCGAACGCGTCGCCCCAGAGAATCGTCCAGCCTTCGAGCGGGGGCGGAATCTCGACCGAGGGCTCGTCGCCGAGCCAGTCGAGCGTATCGAACCGGATCGTCGAGACGCTGCCGCCGACGCTCGAATACGCGGTATGCCGCGATATGACGTATGCGTCGGCGCCGAGATCGAGCACCTCGGCGGCATGGCCTCCGTCGACGATCCTTCGCTTCAGGATGTCCCATCCCGACTTCAGGGAAACGGATGACATGTGCGAGACTCCGCCGACCGTCTCCTCGGTGAAGAAGAGATGGTAGACCCCGTTCCGTTTCATGAGGAAGGGGCTTTCGAGCGCGTGCCAGTCGCCGTGAACGTAGATCGGGCCGGCGTCGCGCCACGTGAACCAGTCGTCCGATTGCGCCAGCGCGATCGCGCCCTTCCACTGGCGGGTGTGGGCGCAATGAACGATATAGTTCGTCCCGTTCTCCCTGAAGAATCCGGGGTCGC
>JAFNGP010000033.1 GCA_017885175.1 bacterium | reverse complement strand
GGGCGCCGGGGCCGCGGCGGGGCGCGGCGGCCCGGGGCGGCGCTCTCGATGACGAGAAGATCGGAAAAGATCGAGTGTATCTCTTCGCTCAGCGCATGCCGGTTCTCCGCGAATCGTTTGCCGGCGAGCCCGCGCTCGAAAGTCGCGATCGAGTCGTTGAGGAGCCTTCGGGCCTCGTCGTGTGCGCTCAGGCCGATTGTGGCGCGAGCGAGCAGGTGGAGGGCCCGCACGCGCTGCATCCAGTAGAGAGGGGCGTCGGCGAGTTCGATGGCCCGCTTCAGGTAATCCTCGGCGCGAGAGTACTCCTTCCGGTCAAGGTATAATCCGCCCGCGGCGGTCAGGTATTACGCCTCCTTACCGAGCTCCCGGCGCTTTCGTGCGTTCGAACAGGCTTTCGCATAGCAGCGCGCCGCTTCCCCGGCGTCGCCCGCCGACGCGAAGGCGTCGCCGAGCTGCTTCGTGAGATCCGCTTCGAAGCTCCAGTCGGCGCTGTGCCTGGCGGTGGCGAGCGCCCGCCTCATCGTTTCGACGGCCTCCTTCGTTTCTCCCGTCGAAAGCCGGATAGCCGCCCGGAGCGCGAGGCATTTCGCGAGGTAATAGGCGGTAGTGTTCCGGTCGAGAATCCTGTATACGAAGCTGACCCTGTCGCTCTGTTTCCGATCGAGGGAAATCGCCTTCTCGATCGCGGCCTCGGCGCGATCGTACTCGCCGAACGAGACGTACAGGTTGGCGAGATCGGCGAAACGGCACAGCTCGGTCGCGGGATCGTTCATTCGTCTGCTGTAATCGATCGATTGCACGAGGAGCGACTCGGCGTCGGCGAAGTGCCCCTGTTTCGCCCGCAGCTCCGAGAGGAAGGCGAGCGAGCGGGAGAGGTAAAAGGGATCGTCGTTCATGCGGGCGTATTCATAGCTCCGGAGAAGCGCGGTCTCCGCCTCCGCGATATCTCCCTTCGTCAGGCGGTAGATGCCGATCCTGCCGGTCAGGTGGCTCAATCCCGATATGTGCCCCGCCTCGATATGGCGCGCGACGCCCTCTTCCATCCACCGGAGCGCCTGCTCGTCCTCGTGAATCAGGAAATAGTAATCGGCGAGCCCTTCGTACGCCTGCCCGGTGAACGCCCCCAGCCCCAGCCGCTCGTGGATCGCGATGTCATTTCTGATCATCTCCGCCGTCTTCGGCGACGGATCCTTTTCGTCGTACAGCGCCGTGAACCAGCGCAGGCACAGATCGTAGGCGAGTTTGCATTCCCGTTTCGTCTCGCTATCCCGGAGAACCGCCTGATAGTGTCTCAGGCGATAGGGGTTCCGGTTTGCCTTCTCGAGGAGTTCGGAGCGCCACAGGATTTCCGAAGCGAGATACGCGAACTGGGGCGTGTCGCTCCGATCGAGCGACTCGGAGAAGAGCACATGGAGATATCGAAAGCTGGCGGAGCTCTTCACGTACCCCATGGCGCGAAAGGCCTCGACGATCTTTTCCTCGGAGAGAATATGAAGCGGAAGGCCGAAAGGATTCGGCTGCTGCACGAGCGTTTCGTCCTCGCACGCGGGGGCGGCGAGGAAGATCGCGACGATCGCGGGGATCGAAAGAAGGATACCGAACTTGAGCGTTTTGCCCGGGGGCTTCATTCCGCGACACCTTCCTTGCGTATCCATCATTATATCAGAACTTCCGGTATAATTACAGATACGAAGGATGATGCGCCGTGTGGACCGTGTGAGCCGCGGGTTTATTCACGAAAGAGGGTCTTCGCGCGGTCGGCCCACGGCGAGAAAGGGTCTTTGCGGAGGTATGAATCGAGATACCGTTTCGAATTCACCCGGTCGCCGGTCTCGCGGTAGAGCACGGCGAGGTTGTAGAGCGCCTCGAGCCCGGTGCTGTCCGCCGCGAAAGCGCTCTCGAGATCCCGCCGCGAAAGGCCGAACTTTCCGAGGCGATACGCGGCCGCCGCCCGGTCGTTGAGGAGCCGCGCGTCCCCGGGCTTTCGGGCGAGAGCCTGCTCGTAGAAGATCTCCGCGCGCTCGATCTGGTTGTCCGCCATGTACAGGTCGCCGAGCAGGGCATAGAGGCGCCAGTCGTTTCCGCGTTTCGCGAGAGCGGCCTTGAGGCTCTTCTCCGTTCGATCGAACGCTTCGCCGGGGCGTTCCTCGGCGCCGCGGTACACGACACGATTCGAGAAGGGGCGTTCCGGTCCGCCGGAGAGGCGCATGAGGCCGATATCGGCCGCCGCGAGAATGCGGGAGACGTCTCCCCGCGCCGATTCGACGTCGCGATTCCGGACGGCGGAGCGGACCGAAAGGAATACCGCGCCCGCGCATACGACCGCGGCCGCGAGCGAAACAGCGGCCGCGAGGGGAGTGAAGCGAACGCGCCGCGCGAGCGACGGAGAATCGGGCCGAAGCGCCCGCTGCAGCCGGGACCGCAGCTCTCCCGCGCCCCGGAGGGATTCGAAACGGGCTCGGGGGGCGCGCGTCCCTGCATTCCCGGCGTTCATCTCGTCGAGCTCGGCCTTTGCGGCGATGAGCTCGGCGAGGCAGCTCGGGCAGGAGGACAAGTGTATCTCGAAAAGGCCGCGCTCCTGCGTCGGGAGCCGCTTGTCGAGGTACGCCGCGAGCCATTCCTCATTCCTGCAGAAGTCGTTCATTCGATACCTTCCGGACCCGTTCTTCGAGAGTCCCGGCCGGGGATCTTTCCCGCGCGCGACACGCGTCACTTCTCTTGGACGGCCGTTTTCGCGTTTTTCCCGCGCGCGTATCCGCTCTTATGAAATCGACGTCGTCCCGCGGCGCTCGTCCGATTCCCAGACGCCGCCGTACCTGCAAAGGTTCTCGATGTCCTCGGCCGCTTCACGGTAGAGATCGGCCGGGAGATCGCCGTTGAGGAGCATGGACCTGAGCTCCCCGAAGAGCCTGTCGAGCTTCCGGTAGATCTGCTTCTCGCTGCCGAGATCGAGGATCTTGCCGATCTCCCGGGCGCTCTTCTTGTGCTCGAAACGCAGCTTGAGAATGAGCTGATCGCGGTGCGGAAGCTCGAGGATCGCCGCGCGCAGGTGCTCGATGGCGACCTGCAGATTTCTCCCTTCGAGGCACGCTTCGGGGGAGTCCGCCGCCGACTCGATCGACGCCGCCTGATCCAGATCGGTTCCGGCGACCGAGGGCGAGAGATCGATCGTCACGGCGTCGGGGCGCAACAATCTGTCTATGATCCTCCCGAGCTTCTTCCGCTCGATCGCCTTCCCGATCGTTTCCCGGTATTCGAAGAGGTCGAGGTAGCTCAGCGCGCCTCCCGCCTCCGCGCGCATGCTGCCGTACGTCGCCTGCAGCGAAAGACCCTGAATGTAATGGAGAACGAAGAATCGCCGCTCCGGCTCTCCGAGACCCTCGAGCGCCATGCACAGGTGCCGCACCCCCTTCGCGCCCCGGTAGTGATCCCTGCAGTGATTGCGGGCGACGGCGAAGAGCCACGTCGCGAGAGACGATCTGGATTTGAATTTCGCGAGCTTTCCCGTTTTGAGCTTCTCGAGAAGGCTCGTGTAGAGGTCGCTTTCGACCTCCGGATCCTTGACGTACCGTCTGATCGTCTTCCTGATGTGAGGAGAATAGATCTCAATAAACGAGTGCCAGGCGGCGGTATCGCCGGAGAGTATTTTGGCGATGAGGGATGCTTCGTCGTTCATAAAGCCGTCTATAGATGCTTATGGATTCGTGATCAACCCTGAGGTAATTATAGCAGAAAGCGCCGTGCGGCGCAAATTCTAATCCGCCGCCGCGCGTGCGCTATGCGTCCCGCCGCGGCGCCGAATAGTACAATTCCCCCCCGAAGCGCTTTTCGACGATTTTGCCCGAGGCGATGAGCTTTCGCGCGGTCGACTCCGCGTCCTCCACGCTCATGCCGAGGGCGCGGTGGAGATCCTCCGCCGTGCACGGCCTCCGCTCGAGGAGAGTGAGAATCGTCTCCTCGAGATCGGCTTCCTCGTGGCTCATGCGGGTCGTCCGGGCCGAGGCGATGACCTCGCAGCGCGGTCCGAAGAAATTGCGGAATCGCCGCATCGATATGTCGTCGAGCGGCTCGATCTCGCGCTCGGTACCCGGGCGGACGGCCGTGTTGAGCTGTATCTTGTCCGCGCGCATCCTGCCGAGAGCGGCCTTGATCGCCTCGATGTTCCGATCGTCGGTGTTGTAGCCCTTGATGAGGAGTATCTCGAAGAGCACGGTGCCGCGGTAATCCTTGAGAAACCGCTCGAGCCCCTCGATGATCCCGGGAAGGCTCAGGAGCTCGTGGGGGCGGTTGATGCGCTGGAACGCGTCGTCGATCGCGGCGTCGAGCGACGGGAGGACGACGTCGGCCCGCGCGAGCTCGTCCCTCACCTCGGGTTTCCACAGGAGGGAGCTGTTCGTGATGACGGCGACGGGAAGCGAGGCAAGGCGCTTGATCCCGTCGATGAGCTCTCCCATCGGGAGATAGAGCGTCGGCTCTCCCGAACCGGACAGGGTTACGATGTCGGGCTTTTCCTTCATGCGCGAGAGATGCGCTTCGAGGTCGTCGAGGACGTCGCGCACGGGGCAGAACTCCCGCCGCTCGCACGTCTTGTCGGTCGTTTCTCCGCATTCGCAGTAGACGCAGTCGAAGGTGCACGTCTTGCGGGGGATGACGTCGATCCCGAGCGAAGCCCCGAGCCTTCGCGAGGGGACGGGGCCGAAGATTCTCCGCGATCCCGGACTTTTCATGCGCTTACTCCTTGTTTCGGCGCCCTGTTCCCGCGCAGCAGCGCGATGCCGAAGATCGTTCCCGCGGCCAGCGAGAGGAGCGATCCCGCGATGAAGGTGGCCGAGGGGGAAAAGCGATCCCAGAGCCATCCGCCGATCGTGCTCGCGGGAAGAAGCGCGAGCCCGATAACCGTGTAATAGATCGCGAACCCGGTCGCCTTCCGGGCGTCCGGAAGCAGCGTGGCCATGTACGCGGTGCCGACGCCGTCGGTGAACGCGAGGTAGATTCCCTGGAGCGGGAAGAGGATCCAGAGGGCGTTCATCTTCGTCTCGAACGCGAACAGGGCGTAGAGCGCCGCATAGAGCAGGTATCCGAGAAACGCGATTCTTCCCTTGCCGAATCTGTCCGCGAGTCTTCCGGCGGGGTAGGAAAGGAGGGCGTAGGTGACGTTCATCGTCATATAGAGGATCGG
>JAFNGP010000032.1 GCA_017885175.1 bacterium | reverse complement strand
AACCGCGTCGTTCTTTTCGACGGCGCCATGGGAACGATGCTCTACGAACGCGGCGTTTTTATAAATCGTTCGTTCGACGAGGTGAACCTCTCGGCGCCGGCCATGATCGAACGCATTCACCGCGAGTACATCGAGGCCGGGGCGGATTGCATCGAGACGAACACGTTCGGCGCCAATCGCTTCAAGCTCAAGCTGCACGGCCTCGACGGCCGTCTCGTCGAGATCAACGAAACCGCCGCGCGGATCGCGCGGCGCGCCGCGGGCGAGAATGTCCTCGTCGCCGGGGCCATCGGTCCCCTCGGCCTCAAGATCGAACCGTGGGGTCACACGGCGAACGAGGAAGCCGCGGCCGCCTTCGCGGAACAGGCGCGCGCCTTGATAGCGGGAGGCGTCGACTGCTTCGTCCTCGAAACGTTCGGCGACGTCAACGAAATCCGCCAGGCGATTATCGGCGTGCGCTCGGCGTGCGCGCTTCCCATCGTCGCGCAGATGACCCTGCGCGGGGACGGTCTCGGTCTTTTCGGCACCGAGCCCGCCGATTTTGCCCGCAGGCTCTCCGAATGGGGAGCGGACGTCGTCGGCGTGAATTGCTCGGTCGGGCCCAAGATCATGCTCGACGCGATCGAAAAGATGGCCGCCGCGACAAATCGCCCCCTGTCGGCCCAGCCGAACGCCGGCGTACCCCAGAATATCGAGGGCAGAAACATGTATCTGGTATCCCCCGAATACCTCGCGGAATACGCTCGACGCTTCGTGCAGGCGGGCGCCCGCGTCGTCGGAGGATGCTGCGGAACGACCCCCGCTCACCTGCGCGCGATTCGGGACGCGCTGAAAACGATACGGTCGCGCGCGAGCGTTCATACGGCGGACCGGGCGGCTGAATCCCTTCCGGCGGAAATGCCGCCGCGGCCCGCGCGCGATACCTCGAAGCTCGCCGATAAGATTGCGGGCGGCTCTTTCGTCACCATCGTCGAATGCGTTCCGCCGCTCGGATGCGACCCCTCCGCGGCTATCGCCTCCGCGCGCATGCTCGCAGGCGCCGGGATCGATGCGATCAATATTCCCGACAGCCCCCGTTCATCCTCCCGTATGAGCCCTCTCGCCCTCGCCGTGCTCATCAGGAACGCCGTCGGCATCGACGTGCTCCTTCACTACTGCTGCAGGGACAGGAATATCCTCGGCATGCAATCCGACCTTCTCGGAGCGCACGCGCTCGGACTCAGGAATATTCTCGTCATAACGGGGGATCCGATTCGCTCGGCGGATTACCCCGACGCCACCGCCGTCTTCGACGTCGACTCGATAGGGCTCACGAACATCGTTTCGCGGCTGAACCGCGGAAAGGATATCGGCGATCGAAGCATCGCGGAGCCGACCTCGTTTCTCGTCGGCGTCGGCGTCAACCCGGGCGCCGTGCATCTCGAGGAAGAAATGAAACGCTTCGAGTGGAAGGTAAAGGCCGGCGCCGGCTTTGCCGTCACTCAGCCCGTGTTCGATATCGATATCCTTCTGAAGTTTCTCGATCGGATCGCGCCGCTCGGGATACCGGTCATCGCCGGAATCTGGCCGCTCGCGAGCTACCGCAACGCCGAGTTCATCAACAACGAGCTGCCGGGCGTAACGGTTCCCGGACCGATTCTCCGGCGCATGAAAGACGCGCCGAGCGGCGAGCTCGCGCTCGCGGAGGGAGTGACGATCGCCGCCGAGATCCTCCGCGAGATCGCGCCGCGCGTCCGCGGCGTCCAGATAAGCGCTCCCTTCGGGCGTTATGAATGCGCGGTCGAAGTGATCGCCCGCGGCCTCGGCGAAGCGAATCGATGAACCGCGGGAAATGCTTTTCCCGGATCGTCGCGGCCGCGGCGCTCCCGCCCTTCTTTAGAAATTGAATCCGAGAAAGAAATCGACGTGGATGTCGCTCGATACTTCCTTGAAATCGGTTAGGCGGCTGAAATTCACGCGGAAGACCGGAAGGTATCCTAGATTCATCTCGACTCCGGTTCCGACGCTCCCGAGCCAGTCCGTATCGTATATGAATCCGCCTACCCTGCCGGCGTCGAAAAAGAGAGAGCCGCGGATAAGCGGGAACTCGATCGTTCCGAATGGAAACCTCAGCATGAAACGGTCGATGAGGGGAAACCGCAGCTCGTTGTTGACGAGAAGCGTCCGTTTTCCCGCGAACTGCCTGAACTCGTACCCGCGCAGATCCCACGCGCCTCCGAGGTAAAACAGCTGCAGGTCGCTGCCCCATGCGTTGCGGCTCACGAATCGTTGCGCGAAGATAATCCGCTCCGTGAGCGCCACGTAGTTGCGCGCGTCGAGGTGGGCGGTCATGCTTTCGTAACGGTCTCCCGTGAGGTCCGTCGTCTTTCCGATCGCGACGTTGATTCTCCGCCCGTTGAGCGGGCCGCCGACGTACCATGCAATGTTGTCGAACGTGTACGAGATGAAGTTCGAAAGAAGCCAGCCCCGCCCGCTCTCGAGCCCGAAATAGGTGATGTCGTCGTCGCGCTCCATGCCCTTGAAGACGGCCGAGAGCTCGACGCGGCTGAAGGAGGAAAAGGGATAGATGACGCCGCCGAGAACGCCGTACCGCCTCTCGTACCGCAAAAGATCGTACGAGGTCCCGATATAGCTGGCGAGATGAAAAGCGCCCACCGCGTAATTGAGGCGATGCGAGAGATTGACATACGTGACCGCGACGTTGAGACGGCTTAGAAAATCGTCGAAACTGTCGGTCGCGCTCCCGAACAGCACGATGACCTCGTGGTTGCCGAGCATATCGGTGAAAAAGAGCTGCGCGCCGTTTCCCGTGCTGCCGAAATCGGGATCGACGGAGAATGTCGCGCCGATCAGATCGATCCCGAGCCTGATCCGGTACTCCTTCTTCTCGATCCCCTCCGCTCCATCGGGGAGTCTCGGCTCCCAGCCGCCGCCCACGGCGGCCGGACCGGCGGCGGCGATCTCCGTCGCCGCGGCTTCCTTCATGGGCACGCGGTAGCAGCGATACGTGCCCTCGCCGTAGGAGGCGCAGAGGAACGACGCGCCGTCGTCGCATGGATATGGATTGAATGCGCCGCCGAGAACGTTCGTCTGGCGTTCGAGCCGGCCGTCGCGCAGCACGAATATATCGGGGACTCCCTCGCGGTCCGAGGAAAACAGCACGCCCTTCCCGTCCGGAAGCCAGCGCGGATCGACGTCGCGCGATCCGTCCCCCGTGAGAGATACGATCTCGCGCGTTTCCGTATCGATGGTATAGAGCGCGTACGCGTTCTCGCGTTTATCGCTGCACCGGTCGGAGCTGAATACGAGCATGTTCTTCGACGGATGCCAATCGGGAGTGACGTCGTCGTAGTAATCGTCGGTGAGCCTGTCGTACGTGTCTAGCTCGAGGTCGTAGACGAAGAGATCCGATTTCCCGAAGGCGTCGATCCCCGAACACGCCACGGCGCGCCCGTCGGGGGACAGGCTCGGCGAGCTGAGAATGCGCGCGTTCTCTATGGAGAATTCTCGCACGACGCGTCTCCGCTCGACGTCGTACAGATAAATCACGTCCCGCGCGAGAGATTTCGACACGAACAGGAGCGTGTCTCCCCGTACCGAGATGAGGCTCCGAAGAGGCGGTATCGACTCGAATGCGCTCGTCTGGCCGCCGCGGATAAATATCTCCCGGCGCCATTCGCCGCGATCGTCCTTCTTCAGCTCGAGAATGTTCATGCTTCCCATGTCGTATCCGACGCAAAATACCCGCGGGTCTTTCCGGTCCCGCGCGTCGCACGCGGGATGGATCTCGAACACCGGCTCCCTCGACGCGAGCGCTTCTCCCTGCTCGCCGATTTTGCGCCGTTCGAGGATGGCGGGATAATATCTCCGTTTCAGAGAGTCGCGCCAATCGTCGCTCAGCTCTCGGAGCGGCATTCCGATCGTTCGCTGGAGAACGACGTCGAATCGATCGCTCTTCCACCAGCTCTCGAGTATAAGCCGTATCGATTCCTCGCCGAAATTCGTCGAGATATAATGAACGGCGCTTTCCCCCTCTTTGTACATAAGGTACGTGCCCTGGATCCTCCAGATCTCCTCGAGAGAATACAGGAGATCGCTCGTCACGGCGTCGCGGAGGAACATATGCGCTTCGGTGTCGAGACCCCGATTGGCGCAGTATTCGGCCAGGCCCTCGACGAACCAGAGGGGCGGATTGCTGTAATTCAAATGCCGATGCCCCGTCATGACGACGCGGAGCTTTTCGAGCATGAACGCATGCGCCATTTCGTGGCGGAACACCTTCTTGAGCTTCGGATAGGATCCGGCGAACGGAAGCGCGATCCGGCCCTTGATGAATTCGGTGAAGCCCGCGGTCGATTCGGACACGAGGTACGGCGTGACGTTCGTTTCCTTGAAATCGTG
>JAFNGP010000031.1:3425-5010 GCA_017885175.1 bacterium | reverse complement strand
GCGTCCGCGGTCGCCGTCCCCGTGTTCTCGCTGAAATGCCACAGCGAGGCCGTGGCCGGAACCTCGACGCCAAGCTCCTGGGGCGGGCGGCCCCACAAGTATGTCAGCGTCGAAGGATCGGCGACTCCGGATGCCCGATACAGGAGGGCCGTCGGATTGGAGCTCGCATCGCCATAGAACGACACCGTCATCGGATCCCCTTCGGGATCGTCGACCGTGGCGCTGAGCTCGACGGATTTCGCCGTGGTTTGCGACTCGTTAGCGGGATCATTGAGCGCGATCGCGGGCGCTTTGTTCCCGAGCACGTCGAAATGCCAGGGATCGGACACGGCCTCGTTCGTCCCGTCGCTCGCCGTCACCTTCCAGTAGTAGGTGCCCGCCGCGAGAGTGTTCGAATAGTCCGCGGCGATCTCCGCCGGCGTCAGCGCGCGGTTCGTGACGCGAACCTCGTCGATGAGCCCGTTGAAGGCTTCGGACGTGCCGCCGACCGATCTGCTCCCTATCTGAATCGGCTGGTCGTTCGCGGTCAGGCTCGCCGGACCCGTCATCTGCGCCGACGCGCCGTTCAGGTAGAAGGTGAGCGTCGTGCCCGAACGGACGATGGCGACGTAGTTCCATTGATTCAGAGGGGGAACGAGACTGGTCTGATACTCCGTCCCGCCCCCCGCGTAAAACGAGAGCCCCTCGGTATCGCTGTTGAGATACATCTGATAGTTGCAGATTCCTCCGCCGTCCCGCTTGGTCAGGATCAGGCGGTCAGTCGTGAGCGCCCTCGGATAGATCCATGCCTCGAGCGTCAAGTCCCCCGTGATGTCGAGGCTCCCCGCGTCTGCGACCTGCACGTAGTTGTTCACACCATCGAAGTTGAGCCCGGCCCCGAACCGCCCCGTCGTCCACGTCGCCCCGGAGATGGTCCCCCCGTTGCCGTTCGCGGCGTCCCCGGTCGTCGTTCCCGAGCCTTCGTTGAAATGCCACAGAGCGGCCGTGCCGGGGACCTCGACGCCCAGCTCCCGGGGCAGCCTGCTCCACAGGTACGTCACTTCGGACGGATCGGTGACGTTCGAGACCTCGTACAGAAGCGTCGACGGAGCGGGGGTCTGACCGCCGTAGAACCGGACGGTCATCTTGTTCCCTTCGGGGTCGTCCACCGTGGCGCCGAGCTCGATTGACTCGTCGCTCGTGCTGGATCCGTCCGCAGGGTGATTGAGCGTGATCACGGGAGGCAAGAGATCGGGTGCCGGATTGGCGACGGCGAACTGCCTCGTCTCCGAAACGCTCTCGTTCAAGCCGTCGTTCGCCGTCACCCTCCAGGCATAGTTCCCCACGCTCAGCCGATTCCCCATGGCCGATTGATACACATTCGCGATTTCCTGAGGCGTCCGGGCCCTGTTCGAGATCCTCACCTCGTCGAGGCTCCCGAGATAGTAGCCGCCGACGCTTGGAATATCCGGATCCGCCGAGCCGATAAAGAGATCGCTCCGCTCCGGGGGTGCGTATCCCGGATCGATCGTTCCAGGAACCGTTCCTATGATGTCCTGCTCACGGTCGAGCTGCCCGTCGACGTAGATCCGGTGATGCTCGCCGT
>JAFNGP010000031.1:1089-3419 GCA_017885175.1 bacterium | reverse complement strand
CTGATCGGGAATTCGATGAGGTTCCCGACATTGCCCCCCGTCGTCTGCATCGCGAGACCGTAGGTGACGTACAGGGGAGGGGGCCACGCGTTCAGCCCGTACGGCTTGCTCATCATCTTGCTCCACGCCCTGTTGTCTTCCCGGTAGGTCCACAGCTCGATCGTGATCGCGGATGTCGGATTCAGGCTCTCCGAGTCGGGCACGCGGACGTACTGGTTCTCGCCGTTGAAATGCAGAGCCGCGCCGAACCTGCCCGTCGTCCACGTCGCGCCGTTGACGATCGTCCCGTTGTTGCCGTTCCCCGATGCGTCGTACACGATGTTCCCCGTGCCTTCGTCGAAATGCCACAGGGCGATCGTATTTCCGTCGACGTTCAGCGGGTTCGCGATCCAGGTGTGCGAAACGGTCGTGCCGCTCGGCACTGCCGTCTTCTCCTCGAGCAGCGTGGATGCGTCATCGGCATCCCCGTAGAATCTGACGGTGAGCGGACCTCCGCCCGGAGAGGATACCGACGCGCTCAGGGTCACCTGTTCGTTTGTCATCGTCGCGTTGTTGCCGGGGGCATTCAGAACTATCTCCGGAACGTCGGCGGCGAGCGTCGAGTACCTGATTCCCATCGGCGTGTCACCGTCCGGCTCGCTGACGAACATGCTGAACCCGTAATCGCCAAGCGTATTCTTGATCTTCACAAGGAGCCGGTTCACGCCCGGCTGCAGGGTAATGGGGATATCCTGCTGAACGAGCGACCAGCCACCGGTGTCTCCGTTCGCGTACACGGGGTTCCCATTGAGCCATATCTTGATCCCGTCGTCGGCGCCGAAACGGAGTCGCGCCGCCGTTTCCGTCTTCGCGACGACCCGGGTGAATGCGTACGTAACGCAGTTGGCGGGCGCTCCGTAGTTCGCCGCGAGGTTCATGTAGTCGTCGATATCGGAGAATTTCGTCCAGGTGTATCCCGCGGTCACGTCCCCTTCGACCGGAGATACGGTTTCTTCCAGACCGCCGAGATAATCCTCGTCGATATCGGCGCCGGTGTGCGGACCGTTGACGAGCCACGTGCGGTTGCCGCGGCCCTGATACTTTCCGGGACCGCGCGAGGGCTTCAGGAAGTCGTGCCGTATGGCGTCGAGGGAAGGGCCGTTGACGGTGACATAATCGAGATTGTTGATCCCGAAGCCCTTGTTGTGGCAGTAGTGGAGATGGTCGATGTCCCACGGGTTGAATCCCATCGAATACGCGGACGCCGCGTCGACGGCCACGGGATCCCGGCTCGCGAGAATCACGTTTCTCCGGATCGCGGCTCCGCCCTGCGGACCTTCGCCTTCCGTGCCCCAGATACCCTCGACGATGCCGAAATCGGCGGGATGATACGAGACGAGATCGGAGATCGTCCGCTCGATCGCGTTGGGCGCGCCGCCGGCCGTGAAGTGGGGGATTCCCATGTGATTCCAGTAACCGGTATTGTAGACGCTCGCCGGAGAAGTGCCCACGTAGAGCTTGTTCACGAGGGTCACCCTCGTGAGCGCGTGCGTCTTCATCGGGGCGATAGCGATGATCTTGTCGCAGTTCAGGATGGCGTCGGGGACCGTATAGGACGCCATTGAGACTCCGCCGCCGGGCACGGGAACGTTCGCCGTGTAGGGCGGATAATCGAGATCGACGTAGTCGACCTTTATCGTCGGCGTCGCGGCGTCGAGCTCGTCGATCATGTCCACATACGAAAGATTGCCGTAGTCGGCCCAGTGATAGGTCCAGCCGTCGTAGGTCTGCTCGGGCGGCGTGCCCGGCTCTCCGAGCTTCCTCCACGCTTTTCCTTCTACGACCGTTATCCGGCCGGCGCGCCCCTGCTCGATGAGCTGCCGGATAACGCTTCTCACGACCCGCAGGTCCGTCTCGGTCCCGATGTGCTGCCAGCCCCACTCCTGCTGCACGGGGCCGGGAACCTGCAAGATATTCACCTTGATAAGCACCCAGTCGTTGGCCTGAATGACGTCGGCCAATCCGCCGGCTCTCTGAACGGCGAGGCGCGTGATCGAGTCCACCTGGGCGACACTCAGATCCGCGTCGAGCGGCCGAGCGCCGGGCAATGCGGCATCCGTGGACTGACAGACGCCGACGATCGAGTTTTGAGCCGGCGCCTTCTCATTGCGCTGCTCGATCAAGATAGGATTTATGGAACGGTCCCGCTTCTGGGCTATCGTATTCGAGACATCGATCAGGACAAGCACGGACATCGCGCAGAGCGCCACAGTCCAGACGAGACGGTTCTTCCTCTCGGAGCTCATTACGTTCCTCCCCTGTCTAACGGCCGCAGCCGCATGACGAACGCC
>JAFNGP010000031.1:0-1010 GCA_017885175.1 bacterium | reverse complement strand
GGCACGCCGGCGGCGACCGCCGCCAGAACCGAGAGGGTCTGATTACCGCCGAACGATTTGGCTATCCATCCCACGGGGATGAGATTCTTCGCGAGCGCGGCGGCGAATATGCCGAGAAGGAAATACTTTCCGGCCCACCTGCCGAGGTGATAGACCTCGTGGCCGAAATCGGCCGCATGCGCTCCGAAAGACTCGCGCGAGCGCCCATCCGCGACGGGGAACGGACGCGCGCTCCCCGCGTTCAGAAAATCACGCAGCTTGTCATGAACGGTGAGCGTATAGGCCACCCACCCGGCCGTGACCCCGAGCACGAGCGCAGCCACAATTCTCGCCAGCGCCATTTCGTAGCCGAAGGCTCCGGCCGTCAAGAAGAACAGCACGGGATTTATCAGCGGAGAGGCGACCAGGAAGGCGAACAGCACGTGCATGGGGACGCCGATTCTGAAGAGCGTCGCCACGAGCGGAATAGCCGCGTACATGGGCATCGGAGATACGATGCCCGCGATGGCGGCGCCGACGATCGACACGCGGGAGGATTTCTTGAAAAAGGCCGCCACGGACGTGCGGCTCCAGATAAGCGATATGGCGGATGAAATGAGTATGCCGGCGACAAAGAAATACCAGAGCTGCCCCAGCAGATCGACGACGGTCACGAGGACCCGGTGCGTGTAGCTGCCTTCGAGGTAGTACCCGACCTTTGATATGGCCGATGATATATGCATCAATAAAAGACCCATGATCGATTCTGCTATCGGCGCGTCCTATCCCCTATGTTACCTATCTAACGAGAATCAGTTTTCGTTTGAACGTATTCCATTCCGTTTCCGCGACGGCGAAGTAGACCCCCGCCGAGACCGCGTTCCCGCGATCGTTCTTTCCGTCCCAGAAGAGCTCGTTTCTTCCCGCCGGCATCGCGCCGTCGAAGAGCGACCTGATCCTGTTCCCGTCGGGCGCATAGATCGTCACCGTGGCCGCCGACGCCGCAACCCCGCCCGTAGGCGGAGCGAGAA
>JAFNGP010000030.1:10842-13151 GCA_017885175.1 bacterium | reverse complement strand
CCACGACGCGCGAGCGCGTGCAGTAACGGCAGTAGGTCGAGCAGAAATCCGAAACGAGAAGCAGCGCCCTGTCCGGGTATCGGTGAACGAGACCCGGCACAGGGCTCGTTTCCTCCTCCGCGAGCGGATCGGCGGACTCGCCGGGCGAGCATACGAACTCGCCGGTGTTCGGAATGACCGTGCGCCGGAGGGCCTGCTCGGGATCGTCGTATGAGAGAATGCTCATGTAATACGGCGTCACGCCGACGGGAAGAAGCGATCCGCCTTTCTCGATGGCGGTGCGCTCGTCGTCGGAGAGCGAGAGCATGCGCTCGAACTGGGAGATGTCCTGGACGCGGTTCCGTATCTGCCAGCGCCAGTCGTTCCAGTCCCGGTCGCTCACCTCGGGGAAAAACGCCCGGCGGAACAGCCGGACGCGCGCGCTCATGCTCGGACGCCGGCTCACGACCGGCTTGCAGCCGGAAATACGGGAATGATGAACGATTCTTGACTGGGGAGCAATCTGTCCGTCGAACAAAGGACCGAGGCAGGTAGATAAATGCGGAGGATGATCCTCGCTTTTTTCTACGCTAGTAACATCGGTAGCGTGATGCGCTGAAGTTTGCGTTTCCATCAACCGGTCCCTCCATAAGGCTGCGGCTCTGTCGCCGCGCTGTATTCAAGTATCCGAACACTGAATCGAATTCACCGCGGACGTCGGCGCCCGCCAAACCGAGTTGCGCGCCAAACGCCGCCAATACCGGCTTAACCAGGCACCCGAATGCGATGCACGGAATATTTACTCGTATCATGGATCCTCCTTACCTCACGTTCAGATTTCGAGTTGCAATATATACAATGCGTCAAACTTTACAAGCAACATTAACTCGATTCCGAAAAAAAATTTCTCGGGGCTCCGGACGCCTCCTCCGCGCCCCGAGCCCGGACACACGGTCCCGGTCGCGAGCCAGCAATTTACGGACCAGTCGGTCCGTTTTTCTCAAAATGATCCGAACGCGAACCCGGCGCCCTCCCGCAGCCCTCCGTCATCCCGGCGAGAGCGTCGGCGACCGGCGGGGCGATCTGGGATTTCAGGAGTCGCCATTCCCAATTCCCGTGAGGCACCGCCGGGCGGTTCATCCGCGCCTCCTCGCCGAGGCCGAGAAGGTCCTGCATCGGAATGACGGCGGCGCCGGCGGCCGATTCCATGACGAGCCGGACGAGATCGAGGTGGACCGTTTCCGCGGCGATTTTCCGCCCGAGGTACCGGGAGAGACGCGTCCGCTCCTCGGGAAGCGCCTCCTTCTCGAACCAGCCGCGCGCGGTGTTGTTGTCGTGGGTTCCCGTGTAGGCGACGCAGTTCTCGACGTAGTTTCGCGGAAGATAGGGATGCGCCGGATTGTCCTCGCCGAAGGCGAAGAGAAGGACGCGCATCCCGGGAATGCCGAGACGCGCCATGACCTCCTTGACGTCGGGCGTGATGATCCCGAGATCCTCGGCGATGAGAGGGAAGGCGGGGAACCTCGCGCGGAGCGTCCCGAAGAAATCGTCCGCCGGGGCCTTGACCCAGCGCCCCCTGACGGCGGTCTTCTCCCCCGCGCTCACCTCCCAGTACCCGACGAAGCCGCGGAAGTGATCGACGCGCACGAAGTCGAACAGGCCCAGATTATGGGCGAAGCGATCGATCCACCACCGGTATCCGCTCGCCTTGAGCGCGTCCCAGTCGTAGACGGGATTGCCCCAGAGCTGTCCCGTCTCGCTGAAATAGTCCGGCGGGACGCCCGCGACGAACGCGGGTTTCCCGTCCGGGCCGAGCTTGAAGAGGCGACTCCGGGTCCAGACGTCGGCGCTGTCATACCCCACGTAGATCGGGATGTCGCCGATGAGCCGGACGCCCTTGCCGCCGCAATACTCCTTGAGGGACGCCCACTGCCGGAAAAAGAGAAACTGGAAAAACCGCGTGCGCTCGATGTCGGCGGCGTACAGGCTCATCGCGTCGCCGAGGGAGGTCTCGTCCCTGTCCCGGAACTCCAGGGGCCACGAGCTCCAGACCGCGCCCCCGAACTGCTTCTTGAGAACGAGGAAGAGCGCGTAGTCGTCGAGCCAGAGGGCGTTGAGGGCGCAAAATCGCTCGTACTCGCTCCGCCGCCACCCGTTCGAACGGAAGCGCTCATAGGCTTTATCCAGGAGCTGCCGTTTCTCGAGCGCCGCCGCGGGGTAGTCGACGCGGCCCTGCGCGCGGCGCGCCGGCGGCGGCACTTCTTCGGGACGGAGAAGCCCGTCGTCGACGAGAATCTCGGGACTGACGAGGAGGACGTTCCCCGCGAACG